>NZ_JAQEGR010000015.1:0-619 GCF_027667425.1 Fusicatenibacter saccharivorans | reverse complement strand
TATCCTCATAAAGCCGCATGACCATTTTGTCCAGAACCTCAATCCGTTCCTCGTCCCTTGTAAGGGAGCGTTCCATTGCTTCCCGTTGTTCTCGCTGCTCTGCTTCACAGGTATTGGTCAGGCGGTCGGCAACCGCTTCCCCGTCCATCAGGGCAGCTCTGGCACATTCCCGGATTTTCCGCAGCACATGGCTGTAAAGGGTGTCATAGTCAATCCGGTGCTGGGTGCAGTGATTCTTTCCAAAGGCATTGTAGGTCTTGCAGGAATAAATCTGCTGGGGATGTTTTGCGTTTGTGTAGCGTATCGTCAGCGACTTCCCACACTCGCCGCATTTTATCAGTCCGGCAAACAGGCTGATTTCATTGGTCTGCCCCGGACGCTGGCGGGATTTCAGCTTGTTCTGCACAATGTCAAAGCTCATGCGGTCAATCAGCGGTTCATGCTGTCCCTCCACCACAATCCAGTCCTCCGGTTTCTTTTCCCCAATCGTGCCGATTTTGAAGCGGTAGTCCTTTTTCTGGGAAGCAATCGCCCCGGTGTAGACGGGATTCATCAAAAGGTCTTTGATAACGGAGAAATCCCACATATACCGCCCGTTTTCCGGGTCTTTCTTTTCCCA
>NZ_JAQEGR010000014.1:315-102533 GCF_027667425.1 Fusicatenibacter saccharivorans | reverse complement strand
AGTTCTTTATCTCTTCCGATAAAATGACGGCATGGTTTCGGAACCTCACTGTCCATAATATAATCCAGCACAATGGGTGACAGGGCACCTCCGGCAATTAATTTTTGATTTTTAGTATCACGTTTGATAAATTGTCGCTCCATGCCAAAAGAAATCAGCTTTGCAAGAAAAAGCAGACGTGAGCTGGCTGGTTTGTACAGAGAAGCCAGATTTTTCTTTTTGGCATCGGAGATGGTGTCATCTTGTATAAATAATGTGTATATATCCTGCATAGCCATATTGCAGTCAGACATCAATGGAAGCAGATTCTGGTGAATGGTTTCTGCCAGTTTTTTCTGATTACTGGGTTTGGAATAGTAGGCAGATATTTTGGGACTGATCTTTGCTTGACCGGTCAGCCAACGACAAACCAGACCATTATCCATAGAAAAATCCTGATTTGCCGGATCATCCATAAAATCTTCAAATAATTCGTATAAAAAATCAGGCTGACTCATTTGATTACTTTCGCTGATATGATTTTTTAAGCAAGTGCTAATAGAAGAAAAATCGCATCGATTCAATAGAAATTCCCCTTTCGTAGTTAAGATTAAGTATATCTATCATAACACGAACATATATTCGATTCAAGAAAATGCGGATATTTTTAAATTGATTGTGTCAATTTACAATCAATTTCTATTCAATGTGGTTTTCCGGCAGGTTCTGTAAAATAAGCTCAGATCAAAACAATGACGGGAGGAGCTTATGCAACAGAATATTGAATTTGAGCGGTGCATTGATTTTCTGGTACGGATGCTTGATAAGTACGGCGATGAAGTCCTCCGGGAGTTGGAGGAAGAAAAACAGAATAAAGAAGAAAAAATAGCATAGAATACTTCTGAGCGGGTATGGCTAAGAATGTTTTGGCGTATTGACAGGACATTTAAAATGACGTATACTAAGCTCAGTGATCGTTCTGTAGAAACTTGCGAAGCCTACAGGCGGGGGAGAGCCTGCGGGTCTCTCCCTCTTTTGTTTTAAGGAGAAATGATATGCAGACACCGAAAAAATTCTCTTCTTTTAGTGATCAGGTTTCCTGGATCAGTGACGAAAAGGGAATAAAAATAAACGACAGAGAATATGCAGAAGAGATGTTACGCCAAATAGGATATTTTCCTCTTATGGGAGGATATAAACATCTTTTTAGAATATCGAATACAAAGAAATATAAAGCAGGAACAAGTTTTGAAGAAATAGTCAGTCTGTATAAGTTTGATGCAGAGCTTAGAGAGTTGTTCTTTAAATATTTACTGCAGGTTGAGCGACAGATGCGTTCTTTGATGTCATACTATTTTACTGAAATGTATGGAGCAGAGCAGAAGCAGTACCTGGATGCTAATAATTATAATCATACAAAAAGAAATCATGCAACAATCGTAAAGTTGATAGCGACCTTGAAACGGGCAACAACGACCACAGATTATACATATATCAATTATTATCGCAAGACATATGGTGAAATTCCATTATGGGTTTTGGCGAATGTACTTACGTTTGGAAATTTATCAAAAATGTTCCGAGTATTTCCCCAATCCTTAAAATCAAAAGTGTCAAAAAACTTTGAACCTTTGAATCAGCATCAGATGGAGCAGTTTCTATCGGTTCTCACGAAGTATAGAAACGTATGTGCACATGGAGAACGACTGTTCACATACAGAACGGTAGATGCTATTGCGGATACACCGCTTCATAAAAAACTTTCATTGCCACAGAGTGGGAATCAGTATGAAAAAGGAAAACTGGAAAAATATTACCAGATACCATTTAAAGTAAAGAAAAATCCTCTAAGAGATAGTGAAATACCTATTGTCTTAGGGGATTTTTTTGTATTAATTATAGGATTGACAAAGAAATGAGTCAATAAGAAAATAAGTATTGAAAATAGTTGGAACAAGTACTAAAATAAAGTTGGGACAATAAAACGGAATTATACTGCGAGGAAGATTATGAAGAATAAAAAGATTAAATGCGATATATATACCAGAGTATCCACAACCATGCAGGTGGATGGCTACAGTCTGGATGCTCAGAAAGAAAAACTCAAGAGATATGCAGAATTTCAGAATATGGAAATCGTAAATGAGTATTCCGATGAAGGTAAGTCTGGAAAGAGCGTAGAGGGCAGACCGGAATTTCAGAGAATGTTAGATAATATTGAGAATGGAACAGATGAGGTACAGTTTGTACTGGTGTTCAAGCTTTCCAGATTCGGTCGTAATGCGGCAGATGTATTAAACTCTTTGCAGAGGATGCAGGATTTTGGAGTGAATCTGATCTGTGTTGAAGATGGGATTGACAGCTCAAAAGATAGTGGAAAGCTGATGATTTCTGTTCTGTCTGCGGTGGCAGAGATTGAACGGGAGAATATCCTTGTTCAGACAATGGAAGGACGTAAGCAGAAAGCAAGGGAAGGAAAATGGAACGGCGGGTTTGCTCCATATGGCTATGAATTGGTAAATGGAGAATTGCAGATCGCAGAGGACGAAGCAGAGATTATTCGTCTGATCTATGATAAATTTATTCATACAAATATGGGAATTTCTGCGATTGCTGCATGGCTGAACCAGCATGGATATAAAAAGAAAAAACGACAGAATAATACACTGGACGCATTTGCCGCTTCATTTATAAAAGGCGTTCTGGATAATCCGGTATACTGTGGAAAGCTGGCTTATGGACGAAGGAAGAATGAGAAAGTATCTGGTACAAGAAATGAATACCGTATTGTAAAGCAGGAAAATTATATGCTACACGATGGTATCCATGAAGGAATCATTTCAGAAACAGACTGGGAGCTGGCACATCAAAAACGGGAAAAAACAGGTGTGAAATATGAAAAGACACATAGTCTCGAGCATGAGCATATTTTATCCGGAATATTGAGATGCCCGTTATGTGGAAGCGGTATGTATGGGAATGTGAACCGAAAGAAAAAGAAAGACGGAACCTTATATAAGGATTATTTCTATTATGCCTGCAAACATCGTCGCCTGGTAGACGGTCATAAATGTGGATATCGTAAACAATGGAGCGAGGAGAAGATTAATAATGCAGTGGAAGAAGTTATTCGGAAGCTGGTGAAGAATCCTAAATTCGAAGAAGCAATTCTGAATAAAATCGGTTCAAGAATAGATACAGAAGAAATAGAAAAAGAGATTGAAGGATTAGAAAAGCAGCATAAGCAGCTGACAGGAGCAAAAGCAAGACTCGGACAGCAGATGGATAGTCTGGATATCATGGATAAATTTTATGAGAAGAAATATCAGGATATGGAGACAAGGTTATACCGTTTGTATGATGAGATTGAAGGCGTGGAGAACAGTATAGAAGAAGTCAAGAATCGCCTGCTGAATATTCAGCAACAGAAAATATCAGAAGAAAACGTCTATCAATTTCTTTTATATTTTGATAAACTATATGATAAGTTCACCGACCTGGAGAAGAAAGAATTTCTTAACAGCTTTGTAGAACAGGTGGACATTTATGAGCAGGAGCAGCCGGATGGCAGATTCCTGAAGCACATAAAGTTCCGCTTCCCGGTGTATTTTGGAGACAGGGAAATACAGGAACTTTGTTGGAACAACGAAAGTACCGTTGAGACGGTAGTCTTGATGTCAAAACAAAGAAATAAGGACCAGCTTCCAGGTCGAGACGGTGAAATCCGGCAACTCAACTCCCTGCGAGTGTATGGCCAATCAGAGGTCAGAGCGGATGGATTGTGTAGGAGTTGAGCGTTCTTCACTGTCTCAACTGTCGAGACAGTAGCAGAGAGCAGCAATGTAAAAGTGCCTTGCATTATTTGGATGCTGATAAGACAGAAATTTCGTGAAACAGACGAAGAGGCTTGTCTGAAAAAAGAAGGAATGAAAAAACAGGAGAGGAAAAAAGAAACATGGCAGTAAATAAAAATGGAATCGTAGTATTAGGAGCAGTTTTTGTGGATATCAAAGGTTTTCCAGAGGACATCTACGTCCCGGACGGCAGAAACGCCGGCCATGTCGAATACATCCACGGCGGTGTGAGCCGAAACGTGGTGGAGGATATCGCAAACCTGGAACTGCGCCCGACCTTCCTTGGAATCGCGGATAATACCGCACTCGGCGAGGATGTTGTGCGCAAACTGCAGCGCCACAAAGTCAATACCGAATACATGAAAGAAATCCCGAACGGTATGGGAACATGGCTTGCTGTCTTCGATCACAACGGTGACCTGGCGGGCTCCATTTCCCAGCGCCCGAACCTGATGCCGATTCTCGATATTCTGGAAGAAAACGGAGATGAAATTATCGAAAACTGCGATTCCATTGTGGCAGAGATCGATATGGACAAAGAGATCATCAAAAAGCTGGTACAGCTCTGTGAAAAATACGATAAAAAATTGTACGGCGTTGTCAGCAACATGAACATCGCGGTCAGCAGAAGAGATCTTCTGCAGAAATTTGACTGCCTGATCTGCAACCAGCTCGAGGCAGGCGTTTTCTTCTCCGATGATTACAGCGAAAAAACACCGGTCGAGATGGAAAAGATTCTCGCCGAGCGTCTGAAAGCAGCAAATGTTCCGGCCATGGTCGTAACAATGGGCGGCGACGGAGTGGTTTATGCGGAAGCAGACGGAGAGAGCGGCTTCTGCCCGGCGCAGAAAGTACAGGTAAAAGATACAACAGGAGCCGGTGATGCGTTCTGTGCAGGTGTTTCCGCCGGTCTGACCTATGGAAAAACGCTTGGCCAGGCAGTTGAAATCGGTACGCGTCTTGCTGCATCCGTCATCACATCGTCGGAAAATGTCTGCCCGCGCTTCCGCCCGGAAGAGTTCGGCATCGAGGCATAGAAGGGGGCAGAAATGAAGTTACTGTACGGAACCGGCAACCCGGCAAAACTCGACGCGATGCGTCATCGCCTTGCCGGTCTTGGGATTGAGCTGATCGGGCTGAAAGATCTTGGCGGTGTTAAGCAGCCAGAGATTATCGAGGATGGAAAAACGCCGCTGGAAAATGCCAGGAAAAAGGTGGAGGCGTATTTCAACGCGCTTCATATGCCGGTGTTCTCCTGTGATTCCGGTCTGTATTTTGACAACGTGGCAGAGGACGACCAGCCCGGCGTCCATGTGCGGACCGTGAACGGAAAGTATCTGTCCGATGAAGAAATGACCGCGCATTACGCTGCCCTTGCAGAAAAGTACGGCGGCCTGACGGGACGCTACAAAAACGCAGTTTCGCTGATTCTTGATGCGGACCACCGCTATGACGCGATGGACCCGTCAATGGAGAGCGCTCCTTTCCGCATGGTCAGCACACCCCATCCGATGAGCAAAAAAGGCTTTCCGCTCGACCGTCTGTCGATCGATCTGCGGACCGGAAAATATTATTACGATCTGAATGAGCAAGAAGCCGCGCTCGATCAGCTTGCCGTGGAAGACGGTTTTCTGCAGTTTTTTGAGCGGGCAATGGAGGAATAC
The DNA here is from genome assembly GCF_027667425.1 of Fusicatenibacter saccharivorans. Classification (NCBI taxonomy): domain Bacteria; kingdom Bacillati; phylum Bacillota; class Clostridia; order Lachnospirales; family Lachnospiraceae; genus Fusicatenibacter; species Fusicatenibacter saccharivorans. Next base: position 97,036 of record NZ_JAQEGR010000014.1, on the reverse strand, counting down.
CATAAAATGGAACGATATGAACTTCGAACCATCCGCCAGGATGAAATGGAACAGGGCGTTGCCATTGAGCTGGCGTGCTTTCCGCCGAATGAGGCGTGCTCCGAAAAGAGCATGCGCGAGCGGGTGCAGTACGCGCCGGAGCTGTTTCTGGCGGCAGTAGACAAAGAAACCGGAAAAATCGCCGGAACGCTGAACGGACTTGCAACAAACGAGACAAAATTCCGTGATGCCTTTTTCGATGAAATCAGTCTGTACGACCCGAAGGGAGAAAACGTCATGCTGCTGGGTCTCAGTGTCCTGCCGGAATACCGCGGCCAGGGAATCGCCCGCGCGCTGATGGAAGAGTACAGCCGCCGGGAACAGAAAAACGGAAGAAAACAGCTCATTCTGACCTGCCTGCAGGATAAGGTGGAGATGTACAAAAAGATGAATTTCCGCGACGAGGGAATCTCCGCATCCACCTGGGGCGGCGAGGAATGGCATGATATGACGAGAAAATTAAACGATTAAGAAAATTTGCAGAGAAAATCTCTTGTGTTAAAGTTTGCTGTAAGCGTTATAATAAAGAAAATCAAGCAAAACAGGAGGAACAACCATGAGCAGAGTAAATTTTGGAGCAAAACCAAACATGTATCCACTTCCGGTTCTGATTATTGCAACATACGACAAAGATGGCAACCCGGATGCCATGAATGCTGCATGGGGTGTAGTCACAGATTTCAATGAGAGCTTCCGATGGCACTGGAGTGCAAAGTGAAAAGCTTTGACAACGGCATTCTGGTCGGCGAGATCGTGAACGTCTGCGCAGACGAGAGCGTTCTGACCGACGGAAAGATCGACCCGAAAAAACTGAAACCAATCGCCTTCGACCCGGTCAACAACACCTATCTCGCCATGGGCGACAAAGTCGGCGACGCATTCGGTTCCGGAAAAGCCCTGAAATAAACACAGATGATGACATGACAGCGAATATGTAAAAATTTTATATATTCCCCTTGACAAACCACCTCCATCGTCTTATGATATGTATAAATTATATATATAAATATTTTACATATCAGAAACTAACGGAGGTGGTTTTTCATGTATTTTCCGGTATCAGCACTGCTGATCGAATTTATGATCCTGTCGATTGTGAATCGGGAAGATTCTTATGGATATGAAATCAGCCAGACGATCAAACTGGTTGCCGACATCAAAGAGTCGACACTGTACCCGATCCTGAAAAAACTGGAAAAGGCGGGCTACGTGACGACGTATTCCGCAGAGTACCAGGGCAGAAAACGGAAGTATTATTCGATCACAGAAGCAGGAAAAACACAGATGGCGTACCTGCAGGGCGAATGGAAGTCCTACCGTGACACCATTGACGACATTATCGTGTGGAGGAAAAAAGAATGACGAGTGGGGAATATCTGAAACAATTGGAAAAGTATCTGAGGAAGCTTCCGCAGAGCGACTATGAAGATGCGATGGAATACTTCACCGAGTATTTTGCAGATGCCGGTCCGGAAAATGAGCAGGCCGTGATCAAAGAACTTGGAACACCGAAACAGGCAGCCGCCGAACTGATGCGGAATCTTCTGGACAAAAAAGTAGATGAACGCGAGGCAATGGAAAAGGAAGAAAAACAGAAAGAGAAGAAAAAAACGACAGGCGCCAACGTCGTCTGGATCGCGATTCTCGCCCTGCTTGCAGCCCCGATCGGAGCCCCGATTCTGATCAGCATTCTCATTGTTCTGCTCTGCGCGGCCCTCTGTGCGGCACTGCTTGATATGAGCGTCTTTCTGATTGCAGTTGTCGGCGTGGCCGCCGGAATTAAGATGCTGCTGCGCGGCATTCTGGCAGTCTCGGTTTCCTTCGGCGGATTCTGCTTTATTACCGGAATGGGCGTTTTCATGCTGGGAATCAGTATTCTGTGCGCGGTGTTCGGCGTATACTTTGCAAAATGGATGGGACGGCTGTTCGTGTGGTGTACACGTAAGGTAACGAAAAAAGGAGGAAGCAGATCATGAAAAAATGGACAAAAACAGCATTACTGACAGGATGTGCCTGCTGTATTGCCGGTGCAGTGCTGATGTTCAGCGGATGGGCAAGCGGCGGAAAAGCATACGCGGAAACGTATGATCTGAATGCGATGAGCGGTTCTGCGAAGAAGGAAGACGGCATTTCCACACAGGAAAAGATAAAACTTGATGATTTTGATGAACTGCAGGCAGACCTTACGATCGGCGACCTGAACATCCTTCCGTCCGGTGACGATTCCTGTTATCTCGCCTGGCGGATTCCGTCGAAAAAAGGAGAGACTGCAGTGGAATATCGCGTGCGGGACGGTGTTCTGAGCATCGAAGAGACAAGCGCAGTGTCCGATACGATTTACATTAATATTGACTTTACGGAAGAAATCTTAAGTGGCGGTAAACAGTCGGAAACAGGAGTGATTCTGTATGTACCGGAAAAGAAGGTACTGAAAAAAATAGAGGTAACGATGGGATTCGGTGATGTGCAGATGAATGGCATCCAGGCGGAAAGCGGAAGACTGCAAAATGCGGATGGAGATATCACACTTTTCGGATGTGACATGCAGAATATCAAATGCAAAGCAGATTACGGTGATGTGGAACTGAAGAGCGGAACGTGGGAAAATGGGTCGATCACGCTGGAGGATGGCGATGCGAAAATCCAAAATACGAAGCTTTCCGGAGATGTGTCGGTGGAAAACTCTTACGGCGATATTGAACTTGAACTGGGTAAAAAAGATCTGGAACGGCTGGAAATTACGGCAAAGACAGATTTTGGGGAGATCGATGTACCGGATACCATGGAGAATCTGATGCAGAAAGAGGAGGACGAGCAGAGCTTTTCTTATGTACCGGATCAGGCTGCGGGCAGAATCACACTGATGACAAAGGATGGTGATATCTCGTTGGAAAACGATTAAGCGTTTGTGACTGTTCAGGGGCATATGAAATTCCAGAAAAATCGCAAAGCATGCCCGCATGAATGAGCGTTTTTGGAAAATAAGACAAAAGTGACAAAAACACAGGAGGCTGTTTGGATGGTTTCACCAGAAAAAGGGAAATGATCCAAACAGTCGCTTGTTTTTTTGTACTTAAATTTTCAGCTTTTAACTTGATTTGTAGATTGCGGTGCTTTAAAATAAAAGTAATCAAGCATTGTGGAACGGGCTCCACAGACCGGCAGCGGGGGAAAAGCCGGAACGAGTCAGTAGAAAACAGCCCAGTGTCAGAATAGGAGTTAGGAGAAACTATGGCAAGTATTAGAGATGTCGCGATCAAAGCGGGAGTAGGAATCGGAACGGTATCCCGTGCACTCAATGGAAGTGGGTATATTTCCGATGAAACAAAACAGAAAATCATGCAGGCGGTGGAGGAGCTGAACTACAAACCAAACGAACTCGCCCAGAACCTGTTCCACAACAAGTCCGGTTTTATCGGAATTGTTGTTACGAATCTTTCACATCCGTTTATGACATCTCTGGTGAAACATGTCGAGAATAATCTGTACACGAATGGCTACAAGTGTATGCTCTGCGAGGTTGGGGACAATCCGAACCGCATCGAGGAATTTGTGGAAATGCTGCAGCGAAATGTCATGGACGGCATTATCTGCTGTGCGGATATTCCGTCTTCTATCAGCCTGGCGGAAATTCATCGTCCGATTGTCATGGTTGACCGCTACGTCACCGAGGGGATTCCGTGTATACATTCCGACCATAAGCGCGGCGGTGAGCTTGCGGCGCAGGCACTTTTGAGCGCCGGATGTAAGAGCGTGGTCTATTTTGTGTCGAGTGCAACAGAGCGTGGTTACTCGATGGATCGTTACCGACGGTTTGCGGAAGTCTGCAAACAGCATAAATGTAAAGTTACAGCGATTGGTGGCGGAAGCAAGATTCCGAATTTCCAGAGCGGCCCGACGATCTGGAAAAAATACATCAGCCATTTTGATGGAATTGATGGACTCTTTACAGCCGATGTCACAGCGGCAGTGTGCATGAAGATGCTGCAGAAAAAAGGAATCAAGATTCCGAAAAAACTGAAGGTGGTCGGCTACGACGGTCTGGATTTTACCCGCTTTTTGACACCGGAGCTGACGACGGTCCGTCAGAATGTGCCGGAAATCGCAAAGCGGAGCGTGGACACCATCATCCGCATGATTGATGGAAAGAAGATTGAGGAGATGGAGCAGATTGTGGATGTGACCTTCCGAAAAGGAGAAAGTACCTGAAGGTAACAAAACAGGGAATCGCCGAATTTTGCATCATTCTCCGGAATTGCGATAGAACAAAAGAAGAACAGATATCAGAGACACTCGATCTGAAAAGAGAGGGTGTCTCTTTTTTAAATTTACAGGAAACCTCGTTGAATTTTTCTGTAAATTTAAAAAGCCCTCCGTAGCAGGATTCGTTCTTGTATATAAAATAAAAATGAAATAAAATCAACTGATATGCGGCAAAAAGACAGAAAGACGGAGCAAAAAGGCATGAAATCGCCGCTGAAACAGTTGCAATTGCCGAAAAAATAGTGAAAAACGGAAAAGTGGAACATATGGAACAGAAATACATGGAACAGCGGAATATGTGGAACAGAAGAATGAGAGAAGGAAAAAAATATGTGTGAGTTCTATGAAAAAATAAGATACATATTGCACAAAAACACGAAATATAAATTGTGAAAATATTGAAAATGACGAAAAAATATTGATGATTTGTTGACATTGGGCGAACTGCGTACTATGATACAGGTATGGAACAGGTTCCACAAGGCAAAGTGCCAAAACGGAAACGATGCAAATGTGGAACGAAAAGCGGTTGGTAAAGCTTTTAGAGAAATAAGGAGGGAACTATGAAGAAAAAAACGTCATCGCCGAAAACGGCAGAAAGTGGAAAATTGAAAAAAGCGCTCTCGTGCTGGCAGCTGTACATCCTGCTGATTCCTGCACTGATCTGGCTGATCGTTTTTGCTTACTATCCAATGTACGGTCTGATCATCGCCTTTAAAGATTTTAAAGGCCGCATGGGAATCATGGGAAGTCCGTGGGCAGATCCGATCTTCAAGTATTTCAAGATGTTCTTCAGTACCAGTATTGCCATGACGGCAATCAAGAACACGATCGTCATCAGTCTGGAGAGCCTGATCATCGGATTCCCGATTCCGGTTATCTTCGCACTCTTACTGAACCAGGTACAGAGAAGCGGACCGAGACGAATCATCCAGACCATCTCCTACGCACCGTACTTTATGTCAAACGTAGTTGTAGTCAGCCTGATTTCCGTACTGTTTTCCGCAAACGGTCTTGTAAACCACGCGGTTATGGGAGCCGGCGGAAAAGCAATCATGTTCACCAGCCTTCCGGAGTACTTCCGCAAACTTTTCATCGGAAGTAACATCTGGCAGACGATGGGATTCAACGCCATCATCTTCATCGCAGCACTGACCGCAATCAGCCCGGAATATTACGAAGCAGCAACGATGGATGGTGCTTCCAGATTTCAGAAGATCCTTTACATTGATTTACCTCTGATTATGCCGACCATCATCCTGATGCTGATCCTTCAGGTAGGTAACATTATGAACGTGGGATATGAGAAAGCTTATCTGATGCAGAACGGTACCAACACAACCGTCAGTGAGATCATTTCGACATACGTATACAAAGTAGGTCTCCAGACCGCACAGTACAGTTTTGCGACAGCCGTTGGCTTATTTAACTCCGTTGTAAACTTCATTATTCTGGTTATCACAAACGCAGTTGCAAAGAAGACCAGCGATATCAGTATTTTCTAAGAGTCAGGGGGCTTGAAAAATGGCAAATAATAACACTGTGAAAAAGAAAAAAGTAAAAATGAGTACGGGAGACAAGGTCTTTACTGTGATCAATACCGTTATCATGATCCTTGTCTGTATCGCAATTGTATATCCTCTGTACTACGTGCTTCTGGCATCTGTTACAGACCCGATTGTTGTAAGCTCCGGTAAATTCCTTCTCTATCCGGAAGCGTGGTACACCAACGGATATGAAACCACACTGAAATATCAGCCGCTCTGGACCGGCTATGCAAACACCATCAAGTATACCGTAATAGGAACGCTGATTTCCCTGGTCTGCACCATTCCGGCCGGCTATGCACTTTCCAGATACGATATGGTAGGAAGAAAACCGATCATGTTCCTGTTCACCTTCACGATGTTCTTCAGCGGCGGTATGATTCCGATGTACTTAACGGTACAGCAGCTGCACATCTACAACACAACATGGGCTATGGTTCTTCCGGTAGCAGTATCTGCTTACAACCTGATCGTATGCCGCTCTTTCTTTGAAAGCGGTATTCCGGTCGAGCTTCTCGAAGCAGCAAAAATCGACGGCTGCAGCGATTTTGGATTCTTCTTCAAAATTGCAATTCCGCTGTCGAAAACCATCATCGCAGTTATGTGTCTGTTCTATGCAACCGCAATGTGGAACCAGTTCTTCAACGCACTGATGTTCCTGCAGGATGACAGTAAGATGCCTCTTCAGGTCGTTCTTCGAAACCTGGTACTGATGAACCAGTCCAACCAGATGGGAAGTAGTGCTTCTGAGATGGTAACAAAACAGAAACTGGCTGAGCAGTTAAAATACTGCGTTGTAGTTGTTTCCGCATTCCCGTTGCTGTGCGTATATCCTTTCCTGCAGAAATACTTCGCAAAAGGTGTTACGATCGGTGCAGTCAAGGGCTGATACAGAACAGAAAAGTTATCGTTACAGAGTTCATGGCTACAACAGACATGATTTTATAGTAGAAACACAAAAATATTTACGTATTTCACTGCCGAAAAGGCAGCAAAATAAAGGAGGAACAACATGAAGAAAAAAATCGTATCCGTATTACTGGCAAGCCTTATGGTAACCAGCATGCTCGCAGGCTGTGGAAACAGCTCGGGCAGCTCAAGCAGCTCCGGTGCAGGAAGCACAGGAGGAGACACCACATCTGCATCCGGTACAGAAGCAGGTGACACAAGTCTCACAGCAGAAGAGCAGGAAGCAGTAGATGAGGGAATTATCCAGCTCGACGGTACCCTTCCGATCATCAAAGATCCGGCAAAATTCGAAGAGAAATACGGAAAAATTTCCGCTCTGATCGTAAACTCTGCAGACAGAACCGTAGAAGTAGGCGACCTGGCTATGTGCAAGAAATGGTTCGAGGACACAGGAGTAGAGTTTGACTGGCAGCCAATCCCGCAGGAGAGCGCAACAGAGAAAATCAACCTGATGCTTTCTTCCGGACAGGATCTTCCGGATGTATTCTGGAACTTCGGCGATGGTAAATCCGGAAACACCGTAGTTCAGTACGCAGACCAGGATGTATTCATTCCAACCGAAGGCCTGATCGAAGAGTACATGCCGAACCTGAAAGCATTCCTCGATGACAATGAGCAGTATCAGCTTGAGATCACCGCTCCGAACGGCCATAAATATGGATTCCCGTATGTAGAGGAAATGAAAGGTCTTGTATTAACACCTGGACCATTCGTGATTAACAAAACATGGCTGGATAAAGTAGGCAAAGAAGTGCCGACAACCGTAGACGAGTGGGTAGACTGCCTGAAAGCATTCCGCGACGGCGGCGATCTGAACGGCAACGGCGAAGCTGATGAAATCCCAATGGCAACCTGGTTCGGTGCAACCGATACCTTTGGTTCCTACAACCTGTTCTATCGTTTCACAGGTGCATTCGGATGCGCTGACTCCTACTGCGGAGGAAATGCATATGCGGATCACTTAAGACTGGTTGATGGAAAAGTTACCTTCACTGCAACAGACGAAGCATTCAAGAAAACAGCAGAATTCTTCAATATGCTGTATGAAGAAGGACTGATCTGGAACGGCTCCTTCGAGGCAGACTCCAGTATGGCATTCAACGCTTCCCTGATCAAAGAGAACGTTGCAAAGATCGGTTCCTTCGGTGTTTGGGGCGATCAGGAAATTACAAACCAGGAAGTACATGATCAGTACGTAGCAGTTCCAAGACTGCAGGGCGAAGACGGTATGACCGGTTTCGAGTGTAACTACTCTGAGCTGCAGGATTCTTCCGATACAGCAATCACAACAACCTGCAAATTCCCGCACGTTGTTGCAAGATTTGTAGATTACATGGTAGGCGATCCGGAAATTTCTGTTACATCTAACTGGGGTGCAATCGGATACAACTATGAGAAAGACGAGGACGGCATTCTTCGTACACCACTTGATGAAAATGGAAACTACAAACCTCTGAATCCGGATTATAAGAACTTTGGTGAGGCTCGTGTAAACTCCACAACCTGCCGTGGTTCTATGATCGTTCAGAACGAGTACTATGACACCGTTTGCGGATACACCTTCGATGCTGTGAAACTTCTGGAGATGCAGAAAGAAAACGGTAAAGATGACATCATGGAAGAGTATGACACTATTCCGCGTGTTCTGATGACCCAGGAAGAGATTCAGCGTCTGGCACAGATTCAGCCGACCATCTCCGATATTGTTGATCGTTACATCACCACATGGGTAACCGGCGGCGTTGATGATGCAAGCTGGGATTCCTATAAAACAGAGCTGGAAGGCGCTGGCTTGAATGAACTGGTTGAGATTTACCAGGGCGCAGTAGATCGAGCAGCTTCTGCAGCAAACTAAAAATCGGGCGAAAAGCGATTACGAAAAAAACAGTAACGTAAACGATTTGCAATTGATGTTCTACAACTAAAGAAATTCTAAAGGTGGCCATGTTGTATCCCATATAACATGGCCATATTTAAAAAGAAGACTATTTCGTTCTTATTTCTTTTTTGTTGAAGTTTCAAATGGAAAAAGATAAAATAGGAAAAGAGGGATTACATGAGTAAACAGGGAAAAAGAGATTTTAGACCGAACATTCATTTTACACCGGAGAAAAACTGGAACAACGATCCAAATGGACTGATTTATATCGATGGTATCTGGCGCCTGTATTATCAGCACAATCCAAATGACGTTGTATGGGGACCGATGCACTGGGGTCATGCAGTATCGAAAGACCTGATTCACTGGGAGCATCTGCCGATCGCATTGTACCCGGATGAGATCGGAACGATGTACTCCGGAAGTATGGCATACGATGAAAATAACACAAGCGGATTTGCGAAATACGGTGAGAAGCCGATGGTGGCTGTCTACACGGCACACAATATGGAAACAGGCCTGGAGCAGCAGTGTATTGCATACAGTCTGGATCAGGGAAAGCATTTTGAAAAATATTATGGCAACCCGGTGATCAAAAACCCGGGCGCACCGGATTTCCGTGATCCGCGCGTCTTCTGGAATGATAAAAAGGACTGCTGGAGCCTTGTTCTGGCATCCGGCGATCACGCAGAGTTTTACGCATCCCAGGATTTGAAAAACTGGAAGAAAACAGGCGAGTTCGGTGTCGGTGTCAATAAAGTGCCGACCGTATGGGAATGCACCGATCTGATCCGTGCTAAAACAGGAAATGAATTTGACGGATTCAAATGGATTCTGATAGTCAGCATGATACATCCGGGAACCGAAGGCCGTGCCAATATACAGTATTTCGTCGGCGATTTTGATGGAGATACCTTCCAGTGCACCGAGATCACAGACGAGCCGCTGTGGATTGATTTCGGATTCGACAACTATGCCGGCGTAACGTATGGAAACTACGACCGCCCGGTTTACCTTGGATGGGGCGTTAATCCTCTCTACGCGAACTTTGTTCCGACCGGTGAGTATTCCGGTCTGATGACACTGCCAAGAGAACTTTCGCTTTGTGAGACCGATGAGGGCTACCGCCTGAAAACAAAACCGTTCGGGATCGATGAGTACCGTGCGGGTGCCTTCCCGATCGGAAATCAGAAGCCGCTGCTGACCGAGAGCTTTGGACTTCTCGTGCAGGGCAATTTCGGAAGAATTGCGCTGAAAAACAGCAGAGGTGAGGAAGTAGTCATCGAGGTAACGGTGGACAGCATCACGGTGGACCGCTCTAAGAGCGGCGACCTTAGTTACTTTGATGATGTAGATCCGAAGCTCTTCAAAAAAGAGGATCTGCTGGTATCTACAACAAAACGTTACATGCGCGGAAATGTCAACATGGAGATTATTTTTGACGTTTCCTATCTGGAGATTTATGCAGATGGTGGTCTGGAGACCGCTTCCGTATGCGTTTACCCGGATGCTCCGTATCAGGTGGTTTCCACAGACGGAGATCTGGAAGTGAAAATGTACACTATTAAAAAATAGGGGATGGAACATTTATAAACGGTAACGATGCAGCATGGCAGAATCGAGATGGGACTCTGAAGCGTTACTATAAATAAAAACGACGGATGTCTGCAAAGCCGATGGAAGTGGTTTTGCAGACCGTTGTTTATCTTGGGAGGTTTTACAAAAATGATGAAAAAAAGAGATTACAGACCGAAAATTCACTTTTCACCGGAAGAAGGCTGGATGAACGACCCGAATGGCATGGTTTATGTAGATGGCGTGTACCACTTCTTTTATCAGAAGTACCCGTATGATACCAGCTGGGGACCGATGCACTGGGGGCATGCAACATCCCGCGACCTGATTCACTGGGAGCATCAGCCAATCGCACTTTATCCGGATGAACTTGGATTTATCTTTTCGGGAAGTGCTGTGTATGATACGCAGAATTCTTCTGAGTATGGTACCAATGAAAATCCGCCAATCATTGCTATTTATACCAGCCATCACAAGGACGGTTTGGAACAGCAGAGTATTGCATACAGCAATGATAAGGGCCGGCATTTTGAAAAGTCATATCTGAATCCGGTCATCAAAAACCCGGGAATTTCCGATTTCCGTGACCCGAAAGCGTTCTGGAATCCGGTCAGAAGATGCTGGAGTCTTGTTCTTGCAGCGCAGGACCGTGTCTTCTTCTACGCATCCCAGGATATGAAAAACTGGGAGAAAACTGGAGAATTCGGACCGGAAGGAAACCATGTGAAGGGTGTATGGGAATGCCCGGATCTGTTCCCGATTGAGTATAAAGGAAAAAATGTATGGGTTCTCGTTGTCAGCATGACGAAAGCTTCCGAAGATGACCACTGCAAAATGCAGTATTTCCTGGGTGATTTCGATGGAGAAAAATTCCTCTGCACCTATCCATCCGATGAGCCAAGATGGCTGGATGAAGGCTTCGACAACTATGCAGCCGTTACATTCCAGAATGCGAAAGATGTTCTGCTGATGGGATGGGGTATGAACTGGCAGTATGCAGCGCAGACTCCGACAGAAGGGTACTGTGGACAGGCAACTCTGGCAAGAAAACTGTCCCTGACAGAAGTAGATGGTGCTCTGACCCTTGCGGCTGCTCCGGCCGGACTGGAAAAATTCCGCCACAGCAGCTATCCGATCGAGAATCACACAACGATCCGCACAGAGACCTTTGGACTGAAGGTTTCCGGAAAAGGAGATGCGAAAATCTGTCTGAAAAACTCAGTGGGACAGAAATTGAAGATTTATGTAACTGACACCAAAATCACGGTTGACCGTACCATGGCGGGCTACAAAGAATTCAGTGAGCACTTCATGACGGAAAAATATTCCATCAGCACCGCAGCGAGAAAGAAAGACGGAGCATGGAATCTGGAGCTTGTTTTTGATGTTTCCATTCTGGAACTGTTTGCTGAGGACGGCGTAGATGCTATTTCTACAGTGGTTTATCCGGAGACACCGTACGACCGTATAAGCTGGAAGGGTGATCTTTCTGTTGAACTTTACGAAATTGATGCATAAGGGCTGCGAGAAAGGGGAAAAGCAAAATGGGATACTTTAAAGATGTGACACCGGAATCAGCTGGAATCAGCTCCAAAGGAATTTTGAATTTTCTCGACCGAATCGAAGAGAACCAGATTGAGCTGCACAGCTTTATGGTGATCCGCCATGGACAGTGTGCAGCGAAGGGCTGGTGGAAGCCGTATGATGAAAAATTTCGTCATCCACTGTATTCGTTCAGCAAATCGTTGACAGCAACGGCGATTGGTTTTGCAGAGCAGGAGGGAATCTTATCGCTGGATGAGAAAATTGTCGATATCTTTCCGGACCTGCTGCCGGAAAATCCATCCGAAAATCTCAAAAAAATCACGCTGCATCACCTGTTGATTATGGGTTGTGGTCACGAGACGGAGATTATGGACAATTCCGAAAACTGGATTTCTACCTTTCTTCATCATCCAGTGCTCCATGAGCCGGGAACGTTTTATAAATACAATACAGCCGGAACTAACATGCTGGCTGCCGTTCTGAGGAAAAAAACGGGACAGAACGTCACAGAGTTTCTGAAATCCCGTCTGCTGGAGCCGCTTGGCATCACATCCCTTACCTGTGCGCTGCTCGGAGACGGAACGGAGCTCGGTGGAGGCGGTATGAAGATGGTGACGGAGGATATGGCAAAATTCACGTATTTTCTGTCCAGACAGGGCGAGTGGGAAGGAAAACAGCTGCTTCGAAAAGAATGGTTTGAACGCGCCTGCCGCAAACAGATTGAGACGGAGGGCGATTCGGAAGGCCACGTAAAAGACTGGGCGCAGGGCTACGGCTATCAGTGCTGGATGTGCCGTTATCCGGGCTCCTTCCGCGCAGATGGTGCGTACGGTCAGTTCGGCGTTGTGTTCCCGGATCTCGATCTGATTGTGATTCTGACAACAGCAACTGAGCAGACACAGGAGGAACTGAGCGCACTGCAGGAGGAACTGATCCCGTATGTGAAGAAAGAGGCAGGAGAGCTGCCACCGTCCCCACTTGCCGGTGCAGTAAAAGAGCGTACCGCAGATCTGGCTCTGCCGCCGCGCAGAGGAACGAGAAATCCGTTTATGGAAGAGAAGGTAAGCAAGCATGTTTATGTATCTGCCCCGCTGATGGGGAACCAGCAGCTGCCGGATTCCGCAGAAATTCTGATCGGCGGAAGCGGTCTGTTTTCGCTGGAGACAAGTCCGATTCAGGAGATGCGATTCTCCTTTGGCAGCGATAAGATGTACTGGAAAGTACAAGAAGGCGGGAAAGAAAAGGAATTTGTCCTCTCCATGCGCCGGGATTTTGCCTATAGTGAAGCGGATGGCCATATTTATGCTGGTTCTGCTGCATGGCGTACGCTAAATACGCTCGAGATGGAGATTCGGCGGATGGACGGTTTGAGTGGTGGCCGCATGATCGTCAGATTCCAGAAGGAAAATCTTCTGCTGGAGGCAGAGGATACGCTGATTAGTGTCGGTGGACTCGGTATTTCACCACGTCAGGCACTGACTGTATTTGGAATAAAAAAAGATTAAACAGGTCGAAAGAGAGAAAAACCGGCGGAATTTTCCGTCGGTTTTTCCATAACAGTGTGAAAATCCTGTAAAAAAAAGAAAAACGATATGCAAAGCCGAACGGAAGAATTGCCAAGTCTCTCTGAACATGGTAAACTTTTACCTATATTGGAAAAGAATCGACACAAAATATTGAGATACAGGAGGCTCTATGTCAGTTTTTTCAGATTTATTATCCGAATATATCACCATGAAGGATGTCGGGGTTTACCCGCTTTCACAGTTCTGCGGACTCGATCGTTCTTTCATGTATAAGATCATCAATGGAAAACGAAATCCGTCCGGAGAGGATGTTGTGCGGAAGATGGCGCAGTTCATGCAGCTGACGCCACGGGAAAAAACAGATTTCATGGATGCATTTTACATTACCCAGATGGGTGAAGAGGTTTATTACCGGCGCAAATCGGTCGGAGAACTGATTGAAACGTTCAGCCACCGCGAGGGGAAAAAGGAATATATCTTCCATGAGGCGGAGATTGCAAAACTGGAATTGAACGGGGGGGGGTAGCGGAGAGATTCCCCTTCGGGGCACAGTGCATGTGCGGCATGCAATTTTGCAGCTGTTTTTCGGTGAAGCTGTAAAAGAAGACGGAAAAATTTCCGTTCTGGTCCAGCCGGACTTCGATTTTGCCATGGAACTTCTGCAGGTATTCGGGGAACAGAACCCGAATTTGACGATTCAACATCTGTTCTGCATGAACAACAACGAGAAGATGGTTTCGATGCGGAAAAATTACAACCTGAGTTGTCTGCAGAAAATTCTCCCGATCTGTGCCTGCGGCTGCGATTACCGTGCGCGGTACTACTACGACAATGTGACGGCACGGCTGAATGAGTTCCGCCTTTTCCCGTACCTCATCCTGACGGAGCACTGTGCGCTTGCTTTCAGCGCCGATTACCAGAATGCACTTTTGTTCCGGGAGGAGACGACGCTGCGGATGATGCGCGAGATGTTTGAAGGCTATTTCAAACAGTCGGAGCCGTTGTTTGAACGTCTTGACACGGTACAGTCCCAGCTTGGCTATACGGAAACACTGATTCGTCACTTTATCGCATCAGATTCCCCGCGGTATTTCTTCCAGAGAATGCCGTGTCTTTCCGGCCTTCTGACAGCAGAAATGCTGGAGCGCCATCTCGTAAAAGAAATGCCGGGGCGTGAGCAGATGATACGGGCGGTTGCACAGTACGCAAAGGTGATGCAGACACAGGTACTGGATAAAAAAACGACGATGTTTTTTTCAGAGGATGGCATCAAAAGTTTCCTGGAAACGGGGCGCGTGGATGAGTATCCAAAAGAATGCTATTCTCCGCTGGACTTTGACGAGCGTATCGCCCTGATCCGCCGCTTTCTGGCGCTGCGGGATCGCGCGAATCTTCGTATGATCCGGGAAACGAAAGAGAGAGCAGAGCATGCGCTGAATATTTCGGTCAATGCAAACGAGGGCTATCTTCTGTTCCAGACGCGGACAGAGCGGCTGATTTACCTCAGCATCCGGGAACCGAGCATTCTTATGGCATTCTACGATTACCTGGAATCCATGAAACCGGAAGAACTCTGCACGGAAGAGGAGATGCTGGGACGTGTCGAAGCCATTCTGTATGAATTTGTGGCTTGTCATTCCAGAGAAGGTTCGATATAATAGAAAAAAGGATATTTCCAAACCGGTCATCTCGGGTGAGTTCCGGTGTGTGTCTGCTGAAAAGAAGGCTGGACACACACCGGGCGGAAACCTGTGGATGACCGGTTTTGACTGTACGAAAAAGAAATGGGGGTTTTTACGAATGAGTGCAGAAAGTAAGACAAGAATGACGGAGGGCAGCATTTCGAAAAAGATGATTCTGTTTGCGATTCCGCTGTTTCTTGGCAATCTGTTCCAGCAGTTGTACAACACGGCTGACTCACTGATTGTAGGAAATTTTCTGGGAAGCAATGCGCTGGCAGCGGTCAGCTCTTCGGGCAATCTGATCTTTCTGATGGTTGGTTTTATTAACGGTATCGCAATGGGCGCCGGTGTCGTGATTGCAAGGTATTACGGAGCGAAAAACCGGGAAGATCTGCAGAAAGCGATCCATACGACCGTGGCGTTCGGCCTGGCGGCCGGTGCAGCGCTGACTGTGCTTGGCATGTATCTGGCGCCGAAAATCCTTGTGCTGATGGGAACACCGTCCGATGTCCTGCCGCAGTCCGTCGAATATTTCCGTACCTATTTTGCAGGATCTCTTGGTTTTATCATGTATAACATTTTCGTCGGCATCCTGCAGTCCGTTGGCGACAGCCGTCACCCGCTGATCTATCTGATCGTATCGTCGTGCATCAATGTTGTGCTCGACCTGCTTTTTATCGGAGGGCTTGGCATGGGGGTCGGTGCGGCGGCGCTTGCAACGGTCATTTCCCAGTTCACAAGCGCGATTCTCTGCATGATCCATCTGCTGCGGACGAAGGAAGAGTATCGTCTTCATATCCGCAAAATCCGTTTCGACGGCCGGGCGCTTGGCGAGATTATCCGCAACGGTGTGCCGTCCGGTTTCCAGAACTCGGTTATTTCGATCGCAAACGTTTTCGTGCAGACGAACATCAATGCATTCGGGAAAATGGCGATGGCAGGCTGCGGTTCATATGCAAAAATCGAGGGTTTTGCATTCCTTCCGGTTACATGCTTTACGATGGCATTAACGACGTTTGTCAGCCAGAATCTCGGTGCAAAACAGTATGACCGGGCGAAAAAAGGAGCGCGGTTTGGCATTCTCTGTTCCATTACCATCGCCGAGCTGATCGGGTTTGTGATCTATGCGGCCGCACCGACTTTGATTGCGGCGTTTAACAGCGATCCGGCCGTTGTCCATTACGGCGTGATGCAGGCGAGAACGATTGCACTGTTTTATTTTCTGCTGGCGTTTTCTCATTGCATCGCGGCTGTGCTCCGCGGTTCCGGGCACGCCGCGGTTCCCATGGTTGTCATGCTCTGCGTCTGGTGCCTGTTCCGCGTCAGCTACATTACCGTGACGGTCCGGCTGATCCCGGATATCCGCGTGATTTTCTGGGCTTACCCGCTGACCTGGAGTATCAGTTCTGTCATTTTCCTGTATCTGTTTTTGAAAGGAAAATGGGTATACGGTTTTGAAAAAGGAGGAAAACAAAGATGAACGCAGAATCGACGAGAGAAGCGCTTGATGTGGCATCGCTGGCGGGAGACATCCTGCTGGCGAGCGGTGCGGAAATCTTCCGTGTGGAGGAGACGATCGACCGCATTGCGCGGGCGTATGGCGTTGACTCCAGCGATGCGTTTGTGTTGAGCAGTGGTATTTTTCTGACAGCTGAGAGCGGAAAAAAGCAGGAATTTGCCCGCGTGCGTCACATTCCGCTGTCGGCGGCGCGGCTCGACAAGGTAACGGCAGTCAACCAGCTCTCCCGCGAAATCGAGGAGGGGCTGCACGCGCCGAAGGAGGCGAAGGCCTGGCTGCTCGACATTCAGCGGATGCCGGACAAACCAAGATGGCACCAGGTACTTGCATCCGGTGTCGGAAGCGCGTGCTTCTGTTTTCTGTTCGGCGGCGATGTGGTGGACAGCATGGTAGCATTTCTGTCGGGCTTTGTTCTGTACTTCTATCTGCTGTACCTGCTGCGCGGCAGAATGTCAAAAATTGCGACGAATATTTCCGGCGGCGCGCTTGTCACACTGATTGCCGTTTTTCTGTATCAGGCGGGGATCGGCCATCATCTGGACAAGGTCATCATCGGTTCGATTATTCCGCTGGTGCCCGGTGTCAATTTCACGAACGCCATCCGTGATATTGCGGATCAGGACTACATCGCGGGTTCCGTGCGGATGCTCGATGCGCTGCTTGTGACATTCTGTATTGCGCTCGGCGTCGGACTGATTATCACAGGATATCATCAACTGGCGGGAGGGCTGCAGCTATGAGTGATACCATTCGTTTAATTGCGGAATTTTTTGCAGCCTGCGTCGGAACGATTGCGTTTGCGCTGCTGTTCCAGGTGCCGCGGAAATACTACCTGTACTGCGGACTGGCAGGTGCCTGCGGCTGGATCTGCTATAAACTGATCCTCCCGCATACGACAGAGCCGGTGTCCATCTTTTTTGCAACGGTGCTCGTCATCCTTCTGTCGCGCAGCTTTGCGGTGTACAAGCGCTGTCCGGTAACGGTATTTCTGATTGCGGGTATTTTCCCGCTGGTGCCGGGAAGCGGCATCTACTGGACTGCTTTTTACGTGGTAACCAATGATCTGGAGCGCGCCGGTGCAAGAGGATTTCTGACACTGAAGGATGCAGTTGCGATTGTGCTTGGCATTCTCTTTGTTTTTGAGTTTCCGCAGAGCTGGTTCCGTAAGGTGTTGACAGACAAAAGCAAATAACCTATTATTGTAGTAGAGATTATAAACAAGGAGGAAGGAAAACAAATGGCATTAAATCAGTTTTCCAGAACACAGCTTCTGCTCGGACAGGAGAGCATGGATCTTCTGGCGGATGCGACCGTTGCCGTTTTCGGTATCGGCGGCGTGGGCGGCTATACCGTGGAGGCACTGGCAAGAAGCGGTGTCGGCCATTTTGTGCTGGTAGACGATGATAAGGTCTGCCTCACCAACATCAACCGTCAGATTATTGCGACGAGAAGCAGTGTCGGAAAATATAAAGTAGACGTAATGAAAGAACGCATTCTGGATATCAATCCGAAAGCGGAGGTAGAGGTATACAAATGCTTCTATCTGCCGGAAAATGCGGACGATTTTGATTTTTCGAAGTATTCATACGTGGTGGATGCTGTCGATACGGTGACAGCGAAGATTGAGATTATCATGCGCGCCAAAGCGTGCAATGTGCCGGTCATCAGCTGCATGGGAGCCGGAAACAAGCTGGACCCGACGAAGTTCCGCGTGGCGGATATCTATAAAACGAACATGTGCCCGCTGGCAAAGGTCATGCGTCGTGAGATGAAAAAACGCGGCGTGAAGAAACTGAAAGTGGTTTATTCAGAGGAAAAATCCCTCCGTCCGCTTGAGGATATGAGCATCAGCTGCCGGACAAATTGTATCTGTCCTCCGGGAGCTGCAAGAAAATGCACGGAGCGGCGTGATATCCCGGGCAGCGTAGCGTTTGTGCCGTCCGTAGCAGGACTGATTCTGGCGGGAGAGGTCATCAAAGATCTTTCCGGTGTCAGAGAGAGACGGCAGCTGCAGTAAAAAATAAGAATAAAAGGGACGAGCCCCGGAAAAGCAGTTGTGCTTTCCGGGGCTCGCCTTGTGTTTATGGAGATTTGAAATTTGAAAAATTACATTACGGCAACAACATCATATTCGGTGCAGCCTTCGGTGAGCGGAATCAGATTTCCTTCTACTGCGGTTCCGTTTACCGTGAGGGAAGAAATGCCCTTCTCTTTGTGATCCGGATTCTTAAAGGTAATGTTGTACCATGCACCGCGGAAGTATCTGCGGATCTTGAACTCTTCCATATTGGACGGAATACACGGATTTAAGGTCAGTCCGTCGTAATCCGGCTGAATACCGAGGATGTACTGGGAAACATTGACAAAAGTCCATGCGGCAGTACCGGTCAGCCAGGAGTTCTTTGCCTCACCGAAGTGAGCAGCGTCTTTTCCGGCGATCATCTGAGAGTAGACGTACGGCTCGGTGCGGTGGATCTCGCTGATGTCCTCAATGTAAGCCGGGCAGATCTTGCGGTACAGATCAAATGCGCGGTTTCCGTGGCCGACAACGGTTTCAGCGATGGAGATCCATGGGTTGTTGTGGCAGAAGATACCAGCATTCTCTTTGTATCCCGGCGGATAGGAGGAAACCTCACCAAGATTCAGGTAATACTTGGTGTAAGCCGGCTGCAGAAGAACGACACCGTACTTGGTTTCCAGAATATTTTTGACAGAAGTCAGTGCTTTTTCAGCCAGTCCCTCTTTGACACCGATTTCAGCAAGAACACAGAAGCCCTGCGGCTCGATGTAGATCTTACCTTCCTCACACTCATTGGAGCCGACTTTTTCGCCTGCTGCATCATAAGCACGCAGGAACCATTCGCCGTCCCAGCCTGCATCAAGGACTGCCTGGTAAACTTTTTCGACTTCTTTTTCTGCGTAAACAGCTTCTTCCTCATTGCCTCTGCGGCGGCAGATGGCTGCGTACTCTTTGCCGTATTTCACGAACATAGCGGCGATGAAAATGGACTCAGCAACCGGTCCCTCGGAAGGTCCTGTCGTCTGGAACGGTTCGCCCGGCTCTGCAGAGAAGCAGTTCAGGTTCAGACAGTCATTCCAGTCTGCACGGCCGATGAGCGGCAGTTTGTGCGGTCCGAGATGGGTTACGGTAAAGTCGAAGGAACGTTTCAGGTGCTCCATCAGAGGCTGTGCCTTGGTGGAATCGTTGTCGAAATCAACCTGCTCGTCGAGAATAGAGAAATCTCCGGTCTCTTTGATATAGGCGGCACATCCGGCGATCAGCCAGAGCGGGTCATCGTTGAAGCCGCTTCCGATATCCATGTTTCCTTTCTTCGTCAGTGGCTGGTACTGATGGTATGCGCTTCCGTCTTCAAACTGGGTAGCGGCAATATCGAGCAGACGCTCTCTTGCGCGGTCCGGGATCAGATGAACGAAGCCGAGCAGATCCTGGCAGGAGTCACGGAAGCCCATGCCGCGGCCGGTGCCAGACTCAAAGTAGGATGCGGAACGGGACATGTTGAAGGTAACCATACACTGATACTGGTTCCAGATGTTGACCATGCGTCCCAGTTTTTCATCTGCACAGGAGAGCGCATATTTTGCCAGCAGGCCTTCCCAGTAGGAAGCAAGCTCTGCAAGTGCTGCGTCAACCTGCTCGTCGGTCTGATAGTGGGAGAGCATCTCTTTTGCCGGCTTTTTGTTGATCACGCCAGGAGCTTCCCATTTGTCATCCGCTGCATTCTCACAGTAGCCGAGAACGAAGATAAAGGAGCGGGACTCGCCTGGTTTTAAGGTAACGTCGATGTGGTGGGAACCGATCACACCCCATCCGCTGGCAACGGTGTTGCCTGCAGTGCCGCGCAGAACGGTCTCCGGGCGGTCATTTCCGCGGTAAGCGCCAAGGAAAGCGTCGCGGTCGGTATCGTATCCGTCGATCGGGCAGTTGACTGCATAAACAGCGTAATGTCTGCGGCGCTCGCGGTACTCAGTTTTGTGGTAAATCTCAGAACCCTGGATCTCAACTTCGCCGATGCTGAAGTTTCTCTGGAAGTTGGTCATATCGTCCACGGCGTTCCAGAAGCAGAACTCTACAAAAGAAGTCAGAGTCAGTGTTTTTTCTTCGGTGCCGTTGTTGGTCAGCATGAGACGGTTTACTTCGCAGGAATCTGCCAGCGGAACAAAAGCGGTCAGTTCAGCGGCAACTAAGTTTTTGGAAGAAACAAAGCGGCTGTAGCCAAGGCCATGATGGCACTCGTAGGAATCGAGCGGCGTCTGGGTCGGCTGCCAGCCCGGGTTCCAGACGGTATCGCCGTCCTTGATGTAGTAGTAGCGTCCGTTCTGATCGAGCGGCGTATCGTTATAACGGTAACGGGTCAGACGCAGAAGTTTTGCGTCCTTGTAGAAGCTGTATCCGCCGCAGGTATTGGAAATCAGAGAAAAGAAGTTCTCAGATCCCAGATAGTTGATCCACGGAAGCGGAGTCTTCGGGCTTGTGATGACATACTCTTTTTTCGCATCATCAAAATGTCCAAATTGCATGTGTGATACCTCCTTCGTCGTACAATGTAATTTCATTATACAGCCGAAAAAAGAAAAAACTAGCAAGAATTTGCTAAAAATATAAAAAAACGCCGAAACCGTTTTCGTAACGGCTTCGGCATTTGTGAGATATTCACAGAAAAGATCAGATCTTCTCGCGGTTTTTAAATTTGCGGATGACTTTCTGAATACGATCCGCCGGATCCAGCAGTCCGCTGATGGAGGCGTCGTGATTCAGCTTGTCGATGATGAGAGCGATATATTTGCTCAGGTCGCAGCTGATGTAATATTCGCGGGAGAGAAGCTCCGGTGTCTGGTATACGACGTTGGTGGTCAGAACTTTTGTGAAGAGTCCTTCCTCATAAGCCTTGTCGAATTTCTCCAGTCCGCTGGTGAACAGTCCGAAGGTCGAGCACATGTAGATGTTGCGTGCCTCACGATCCTTTAAGAGTTTGGCAACTTCCAGCATACTCTCGCCGGAGGAGATCATATCGTCGATGATGATCATATCCTTACCTTTGACATCAGCACCGAGAAACTCATGGGCAACGATCGGGTTGCGTCCATCAATGATGGTAGAGTAGTCGCGGCGTTTGTAGAACATACCCATGTCAACACCGAGGTTGTTTGCCATGTAGATCGCACGGCCCATACCGCCCTCATCCGGGCTGATGACCATCAGATGATCCTTGTCGAGCTTCATATCCGGTGCATTGCGCAGGATGTTTTTGATGAACTGGTAAGCCGGCTGGATGGTTTCAAATCCATGCAGCGGAATCGCGTTCTGGACACGCGGGTCGTGAGCGTCGAAGGTGATGATGTTTTCTACGCCCATAGCAGTCAGCTCCTGCAGACCAAGTGCGCAGTCGAGAGACTCTCTTCCAGATCTCTTGTGCTGGCGGCTCTCATACAGGAATGGCATAATGACATTGATTCTGCGGGCTTTTCCACCGATGGCTGCGATGACACGCTTCAGATCCTGGAAGTGGTCGTCCGGAGACATGTGGTTGGTGTAGCCGCACAGAGAATAGGTCAGGCTGTAGTTGCAGACATCGAGCAGAATGTAGATATCGTCACCGCGGACAGATTCGTTGATGATACCCTTTGCCTCGCCTGAACCGAAACGCGGAACCTGAGACTGGATAATGTAGCTGTCACGCTCATATCCTTCATAGGCAGCGACATATTTTTCCGCAAATTCATTGCCGCGTCCCTTTCTCCAGCTGACCAGATAATCGTCGACCTTTTTTCCAAGTGCGGCGCTGCTGTTCAGCGGGATCAGTCCCAGTCTTCCGATTGGCAGTGTGTCAAAATGTCCTTCAGTTCCCTTACTCATGCTTTGGTTCCTCCCAAAAGTTTTTTCTGGATCCGAATATCGTTTCCAAAAAGTTTAATGATGGTGTAGTTACTTGAAATTCGTGAAAAGGTACGTTCCGAGTACGTCTCCATGAAGCGGTCAAGGGGCAGGTTCGTGGAGATGATCGTCGATTTCTTCCGCAGGATGCGTTCGTTGATGCAGAGAAAGAGCTGGGAAGAGACGAAGCTGTTGGTCAGTTCCGTACCTAAATCATCGATGATCAGAAGATCGCAGTCAAAGATATTGGCGTGAGCGTCTTTTGCTTCTTCTGAACTGGAAAAGGTGTAGCGTGCAAACAGGTCAAACAGATCAAATGCAGTAAAATAAATCACACAGAACGACTGCTCGATCAGCTCGCGGGCAATACAGTGCGAAAGAAACGTTTTTCCGACACCGGTGTCGCCGTAAAAGAAGAGATTTTCAAACGACGAGCCGAAATTGCGGACGAACGCCTGGCTTTTTTCGAGCGCGGCAGCAGCGGCCTCGCGGGAAGTGAGCGGTGTTCCGGTACTGGTCAGGCTGTCCGAGTAGTAATCCAGAGAGAACTGGCTGAAATTTTCGGCTTTCAGAAGCTCCTCCACGTTGGACTGCCGGTACAGAAGATCGACGGCAGCTTTTTTGAAGCAGGCGCATTTCTGCGTGCCGTTGATGTAGCCGGTGTCGCGGCAGAGCGGGCAGTCATACGTCAGCTCGAGATAGTCTGCCGGGTAGCCGTGCATGGAAAGGAGCGCCGCGCGTTCCTGGGAACGGTCACGGATGGCAGCATTCAGGTCGAGATCCATGGAAGCGTCTCCGTTCAGCATCGCTTTTGCTTTCCGGACCGAGAGGGATGCAATCTCGGCGTCGATTTCCGCAAGGCGCGGAATCTTTTCATAAGCAATGCGGATGTGCTCCTGCTGTTCTCTCTGGTGGCGGAGCTGCCGTTCGTTGTACATGCGCATAATCGCATCGTATTGCGGGTTTGTCAGTGCCATAGTTGTTTCGTCCTCCGGGCGTTATTTCAGAAGCTGTTCTTCTAACTTCTGGTAGTCGTATTCTCTCTGATGGAAATTGTTGAAGCGGTTACTTGAAGCAGCAGGAGCGGTTTTTCGTGCCGCATTCTGATCAGAAGCGGTTTTCTTCCTTTTCTGGTGCTCCGCATCGCGCTGTTCGACGTCTGCCATGGAGCGGACGCCCTGTTCCTTCCATTTGGAGAGAATGCCTTCCGCGTACTGGAAGCTCGGCTGGCCGATCTTGGAAACGGTGCGCTGACAGGCTTCGATGATAAGATCAATCGTAAAACCGTAGGTATTCAGCCAGCGGTCCATCATCTCGGCTTCTTTTTCCACCGGTGCGCGGTTGCGGATGCCGAATGCTTTCAAAATTGTGTAGTAATGTTTGTTGAATGTCGTGGTCTCCTGTTTGGCAGAGGCAACATCGCGGATTCCGCTTTCCTGCCAGGCGAGTCCTACCTTTTTCAGGTAGTGGATGCTGGTGCTTCCCTTCGAAACACAGTATTCCACCAGGTATTCCAGAAGATCCGCGGAAAAGTGGAGATCATCATAGAAAAACATGATGCATTCGATTTCCGTTGGCGACAGAAGATGACCGAAATACGTCTGCGCAACGTAAAGAACGTGCTGCAGTTCTTCGCGGCTGCCGGGAGCGTGTTTTTTTTCTACTGACTGTCCGGAAATACCGGAACTGGAAAGATCATCTGCCGGAGAAGAGGCAGATGGGGCAGAAACGGCCGGCTGTGGTGATGGAGCCGGGGTCTGTTCCGTCTGCGGGATTTCAACGGATACAGCAGAAACAGCCGGTGCAGCCGCAATCGGGCCGGAAATCGAGGATTCCGGTGTTGGAAGGATTCCGCTTTCTTCCTTCCGGACAAGCGGCAGAAAGGCGATTCCGGTCGGAACGCTTTCCCCGGCGGTGTAGGAGAGCGAGAGGAGTCCCTGCTTCTCCCAGTATTTCAGCGCCCGGACGATATCGTTTTCCGTGCAGGAAAAAAAATCTGCCATCGATGACAGAGTGGAATCCTGCTGATGGTCTTTGACCAGCTTCAGCAGATAAAGGTACACTTTTACAAATTCTCCGTTGGCTGCGGGCATATATTGTTCCAGAAAAAGATCCGGCACAGCAGTCACACTGGCCAGGCAGTCATTGTTTAATGTCAGCATACTCAAAATTACACCATCCTGTTCTTATCGTGCGGCAGATTTTTACTTTTAGCGATCTGTTTTTTATTATACGTCTTGCCTTCTCATACACAATCAAGTATAACACAGTATTTTCGACAAGTGAATAGGTGTTTTGCGGAAAAAACATTCCGGGAAAAAGGCACGGTGGATGAAAAAGGACTGTGGACAATGTGGATAATGTGGAGAAATCCGTTTTGTGAAATATTATCATCTACCAAAAATGTTGAAAAATGGAGGAAAACAGGGAAGTATAGGACTTTCTGGTGATATCGTTATGTAAACAAAGTTATACACAGGAAATCCACATTGTGTGGATCGTAAAAATGTGTATAAAATTGTGGATAATGTGGATAACTCTGAAAACAGGCGAAAATACAGGAAAATAGCTGTGAATAAAAATGTGCGTAACTATTTGGCGAAAAGACAGATTGTGTGGATTCGGAGCAAAAAAAGACCCTGTGGAAAAAAGGAAAACTCCATTTTCCACAGGGAGCAGGTAAAGCGAAAGAATGATTTTATTTTTCGGAAGCAAGAAGCTCCTCACCGATTTTTACAACGTCTCCGGCACCCATGGTGATCAGCATGTCGCCCTCGGCAAGATTTTCGTTCAGATAGTTTTCGATTTCCGCAAAGGATGGGAAATATTCGCAGGCAGTGCCGAGTTTTACAATGCGCTCCTGGATATCTTTGGAGGAGATGCCGAGCGTATCGGTTTCTCTGGCTGCGTAAATATCGGCGAGAACCACATGGTCTGCCAGGGAAAGAGCGGCGGCGAAATCATCGAGCAGCGCTTTCGTTCTGGTGTAGGTATGCGGCTGGAAGACGCACCACAGTGTTCTGTGCGCACAGTTTTCAGCGGCTTCCATCGTTGCACGGATTTCGGTTGGATGATGCGCATAATCGTCGATCACCTTTGCTCCGTGGTATGTACCTTTATACTGGAAACGGCGGTCGGTTCCGCGGAAGGTGGCAAAGCCTTCGTGGATAGCGTTTTCCGGCAGCTGCAGTTCATCGGCCAGTGCAATGGCAGCCAGGGCGTTGGAAACGTTGTGAAGTCCCGGAACCATCAGCGTATAGCGACCGCGCAGCTCGCCACGGCAGATGCAGTCGAAGGACGGGTGATCGAACTCATCGTAGGTGATGTTGGCAGCGGTATAATCAGCGACAGCCTGATTCTCCAGCGCGTAGGTGACAACCTTACAGCCAAGACCTTCGGTCACGTAATCGTATTTCGGCGTATCGGCATTGATAATCAGCATGCCGTCGGTCGGGAGCAGACGGGCAAACGCACGGAAAGAGTGGCGGATGTCGTCGATATCTTTGAAGAAATCGAGATGGTCTGCATCCATGTTGAGGATAATGCCGATTTTCGGAAAGAAGCTTAAGAAACTGTTGGTATACTCGCATGCCTCGGTCAGGAAGGTTTCGGAATGGCCGACACGGATATTTCCGCCGATGGACGGAAGAATACCGCCGACAGAAATAGTCGGATCGCAGTCAGCGGCCATCAGAATGTGGGAGAGCATAGAAGTTGTTGTCGTCTTTCCGTGTGTACCGGAAACGGCGATCGGTGTATCGTAGTTGCGCATGATCTGTCCAAGCAGTTCAGCACGGGTCAGCATCGGAATGCCGGCAGCTTTGGCGGCGGCAAATTCCGGGTTGTCCGGGTGGATCGCTGCGGTGTAAACGACAAGGTCGATGCCAGGAATGATATTTTCCGCCTTCTGGCCGTAGAAAACCTGTGCGCCAAGAGAAGTCAGGTGGCGGGTCAGGTCACTTTCTTTTGCATCGGAACCGGAAATTGTAAAGCTTTCTTTTAAAAGAATCTCGGCAAGGCCGCTCATGCTGATGCCGCCGATGCCAATAAAATGTATATGGATTGGTTTGCTGAAATCTACTTCGTACATGGTATCTCCTTCAATGTGTCTTTTCACTGAAAATGGGGAAATTTTCTCAATACATATTTTTCAATTAATATAGGAAAGAACAGAACGAAATGCAGCGCCGGTTCCCCGGAATCCGGCTGGAACTGTTCTGGCTAATAGTATACACGTATTTGCCGGAAAAGTAAAAGAAAAAAAGCGGATGAATTCGAAAATGAAATAAAAAACAATGGATAAGTATTATAAACCAGAACATATGCAAAAAGAAATATTGCAAACTAAAATGAACGAAATGTAACAAAAACTGGTAAAAATAAATGAATACGCTGTCGAAAATTGTAGAAAATCATGATACGATTTTTGACACAAATAAAATGCATAGTCAAAATCAATAAAATATAAGATAAAATAAAAGAAAAATTATAAAAAATGTTCACAATGAGACGGAAGTGTGATATAATTTTAATTGTAGTTATCAAAGAAGTGCGTGGATATGAAAAACCAGAACCGACAGCATGGTTGCTGTTTCGTACACAGGGAGACAGGTGCTGTTTCGCTGCGTGAGAAAGTGATTCAGGTGTAAGTAGCCCCTTCCTGCAAGGCAAAGCCTGAAGGGGGGCAGCGAAGGTTACCGTTCGCGGAAAAGCGGTGAACGGTAAGCGTAGAACCGTACATTCTTACAGTTACTGCAAATCTTTAGATACGACAAGAGGTGATTGCATGATTAAGAAAGAGATGATAGCAATGCTGCTGGCAGGCGGTCAGGGAAGCCGTCTCGGTGTGCTCACGGAGAAAGTGGCAAAACCGGCAGTAGCATTTGGCGGAAAGTATCGAATCATCGACTTCCCGCTCAGTAATTGTATCAATTCAGGAATTGATACGGTAGGCGTACTGACCCAGTATCAGCCGCTGCGGCTGAATACCCATATCGGAATCGGTATTCCGTGGGATCTCGATAAAAACGAAGGCGGCGTAACCGTTCTGCCGCCATATGAAAAAAGTACAAACAGCGAATGGTATACAGGAACTGCAAATGCAATTTACCAGAACATGGCTTATATGGAAACATACAATCCAGAATATGTTCTGATTCTTTCCGGCGACCACATTTACAAAATGGATTACGAGGTGATGCTTGACTATCACAAAGCAAACCACGCAGATGTGACCATCGCATGTATGCCGGTACCGATCGAAGAAGCAAGCCGTTTCGGTGTCATGATCACAGACGGAAACGGAAGAATTACCGAATTTGAAGAAAAACCGGAGCACCCGAGAAGCAACCTCGCTTCTATGGGCATCTATATTTTCAGCTGGAAAGCATTAAAGGAATCTCTGACAGCCCTGAAGGATCAGCCGAGCTGTGACTTCGGAAAACACATTCTGCCGTACTGCCGCGACAACGGAAAACGTCTGTTTGCGTATGAGTTCAACGGCTACTGGAAAGATGTCGGAACGCTTGGCTCATACTGGGAAGCAAATATGGAGCTGATCGATATTATTCCGGAATTCAATTTATATGAGGAGTTCTGGAAGATCTATACCAAAGGTGATATCATCCGTCCGCAGTATGTTTCAGGGGACGCTGTCGTCGACCGCTGTATTATCGGCGAGGGCGCTGAAATCTACGGAGAGGTACATAATTCCGTCATCGGTGCGGATGTGCGCATTGAAAAGGGTGTTGTTGTAAGAGATTCTATTATTATGCGCCACAGCACAATCGGCGAGGGAACCCAGGTCAATAAGGCCATTATTGCAGAAAACGTACATGTCGGCAGGCATGTTGTGATGGGCGTTGGCGAGGAAGCGCCGAACGTCTTAAAACCGAATATTTACGGATTCGGACTTGTGACCGTTGGAGAAAAGGCAGTCATTCCGGATGGCGTAACCATTGGAAAGAATGTCTGCATTTCCGGCGAAACTTCCCTTGAGGATTACCCGGATGGCACACTTCCGTCCGGCGGAGCAATTGTAGAAAAGGACGGTGAGTAATATGAGAGCATTGGGAATTATTCTTGCAGGCGGTAACAACAACAAAATGAGAGAGCTGTCCAATAAAAGAGCCGTTGCAGCTATGCCGGTCGCAGGCAGCTTCCGCAGCATCGATTTTGCGCTGTCAAGTATGGCAAACTCTCATATTCAGAAGGTGGCTGTCCTGACACAGTACAACGCCAGATCCTTAAACGAGCATTTGAGCTCATCCAAATGGTGGGATTTCGGAAGAAAACATGGCGGTCTGTTTGTATTTTCTCCAACCGTTACATCAGATAACAGCTGGTGGTACCGTGGAACGGCAGACGCGATCAGTCAGAACCTGACATGGCTGAAAAACAGCCATGAACCGTACGTAGTCATCGCATCGGGAGATGGCGTATACAAACTGGATTTCAATAAGGTACTGGAATACCATATTGCAAAACGTGCGGATGTTACCGTGGTATGCACGGATTCCAAGGAAGCAGATACCAGCCGCTTCGGCGTCCTGAAGATGAATGAGGACTGCCGCATCGAGGAGTTCGAGGAAAAACCGATGGTTTCGAGCTCCAACGTGATCTCTACCGGTATCTATGTCATCCGCCGTCGCCAGCTGATCGAAATGATTGAGCGCAGCGCACAGGAAGACCGCTACGACTTTGTAAAGGATATTTTAATCCGTTACAAAAACCTGAAACGGATTTACGGATACAAGATCAATACCTACTGGAGCAACATTGCTACCGTAGATTCCTATTACAGAACCAACATGGATTTCCTGAAACCGGAGGTAAGAGATTACTTCTTCGGACAGTATCCGGGCATCTACTCCAAGATCGACGATCTTCCGCCGGCAAAATACAATCCTGGCTGCACAGTGAAAAATTCTCTTGTATCCAGCGGCTGTATCATCAACGGACAGGTTGAGAACTCTGTTTTGTTCAAGAAGGTATATGTTGGAAACAACTGTGTGATTAAAAATTCTATCATCTTAAATGATGTATATCTCGGAGACAACACTCACATTGAAAACTGTATTGTGGAGAGCAGGGACACCATCCGTGCAAACTCCTATCACTGTGGGGAGGACGGCATCAAAATTGTTGTCGAAAAAAACGAAAGATACGCCATCTGATTATGGGGTGAAAGGGGCATAAAAGTTTATGAACATTACAGACGTGAGAGTACGCAAGGTAACAAAAGAAGGAAAAATGAAGGCGGTTGTGTCTATCACAATCGATGACGAATTTGTTGTACATGATATCAAGGTGATTGAAGGAGAAAAAGGACTGTTTATCGCAATGCCGAGCCGTAAGGCTACGGACGGGGAGTACCGCGATATCGCACATCCGATCAACTCCGGAACCAGAGAAAAAATTCAGACCATTATCCTGAAACAGTACGAACAGGCGATGGCAGAAGCGGAAGCAGAGGAAGCTGCTGCAGAGGCCTGAGCAAAAAGGAAGAAAGAATGCCCCCGGGCGGAAAACGGAAGTGGTTACGTTTTCCGCCCGGGGGCGTTTTTGTCAGTAAAAACAAAGATGACGATATACAAAAGTATATCGCCATCTTTTTATGAGGGGGGAGATAGTGAGTGGTTTATCAACTATCCGAGCTTTATTATAAAAGGAATATGTGAGCAAAGTGTGTCCAAATTCTAAAAGAAATGGAAAAAATATAAAGAAAAGAAGAAAAATTGTGGGAAGAGGTATGGACAGAAGAGAGAAGAGAGCGTAAAGTGAGAAAAAAATGTATCTTCGGAGTCTTTTTTTGTGCCTGTATTTGCGCGAGCTGAAAAATTCCGGGAGTACATCATAAAAAGAGGAGGAAACAGGATGAGACAGAAGAGAATCAGCGATTACGGATATCGGATCGGACATCATGAAAACGGACCGCGAAACAAAATTACGGATGTGCCCGGTGTGCGGGTAGGCCATGCGACGGTGGAAAGTGGAAATCAGCATACCGGAGTGACGGTGATTGTGCCGGGAGAGGGCAATCCGTTTCTGAAAAAGTACCTGGCGTCTGCCTACGTGCATAACGGTTTCGGGAAAACGTGCGGTCTTGTGCAGGTACAGGAGCTCGGAACTCTTGAAACGCCCATTGCCCTGACCAATACACTGAATGTCGGAAAAGTGGCGGATGCCATGATTTCCTGGATGATACAGCAGACCAAAAAAGAAGGGGAAGATGTTTTTTCCATCAATCCGGTTGTCGGAGAATGTAATGATTCGAGAATCAATGAGATTTGTAACCGGGTAGTGGGGGAAAAAGAGCTGTATCAGGCACTGGAGCAGGCGGATACAGACTTTGCGGAAGGTGATATCGGTGCCGGAACAGGAACGATCTGCTATGGGCTGAAAGGGGGAATCGGATCGGCATCCCGCACGCTGGTGCTTGACGGAAAAACATATACCATTGGTGTTCTGGTACAGTCAAATTTCGGAGCAACCAGAGATTTGAAAATCAGTGGAAAACCGGCAGGAGAGAAGATTCTGGAGCGGATCCGGAAGGAAGAATGCGGAAGCAGCGCCGAAGACCGGGGATCTATTATGACGGTTCTGGCAACAGACCTTCCGGTATCGGAGCGGCAGCTGTACCGGATTATCCGCCGCTGTGGAGTTGGAATCGCCAGAACAGGAGCCTACACCGGCCACGGAAGCGGTGAAATCATGATCGGATTTACAACAGCAAACCGCGTAGACACAAAGAGTACATGTGAGGTGGAAGCGTGCGCCCGGATAAAAGAAGAAAAAATCAACGAGGCATTTGAAGCAGCGGCAGAGGCTGTGGAGGAAGCGATCCTGAACTCTATGGTAACCGCGAAGGAAAAAAGAGGCCTGGACGGAGCCAGATACCGCAGCCTTGCCGAATTTCTGGAAATACCAGGATTTCTGAAATAAATTATTTTTCCAGAACCATACGCCCCAGCTCGGAAATTTCACATCCGCCTTTTGTCCGGTGCACGATGAGATAACCGGCGGAAGAAAGCTCTCCGAGTACGGTGCGCAGAGCCGCTTCGGATACAAAGGTTTCTCCGTCGGCCAGTCCGTTTTTGATTGCCAGGCGGCCTGCTTTCGGATGCGTCGATACGAAAGAAAGAACCTGATATTGAAGGTCGGTGAGGGAAACGTCAGCCATCTGGCGGGAGCGGAGGTACGTCGGCAGATCGGAAAGCTGCAGCTTATGGCTGCTGTACCGGGTAAACAGGCTGCAGGACAGATTGTACAGCTCATGAATATTTCCGGGGTACGCATATTCCTTCAGAAAGCGCAGAAGCCCTTCCGAAAAGATCCGGTCGCAGGTCATATCGGTGTTGTGGAAAAACTGAAGCAGAAAGTAATTCAGAAGATCGGGAATATCCTCCCTGCGTCTGCGGAGCGGGACTGTCTGAAGCTCTGAAGCACTTAAAAGGTGAAAAAGTTCCCGCAGGAAGGTTCCTTTTTCTACTTTTTTGTAAAGGTTATCATCCGCAATAGCAATGATCCGCACATCGAAACGGCGGGTTTCCGGTGCGGAAAAGAAGTTACCATGAACATTGGTAAGAACATTGACCAGCAGATCCTGAATGGAAAGCGGAAAACGGTCCACCTGGGAAAGGACGAGTGTGCCATGGTTGGTTTCGGCAAGAAGCCGGAGCAGGGAGGCTTCGGTCAGATCATTTCCCGGAGAATGAAGAACGGAAAACGGATAATGATGGCGGCGCGAAAAATTGTGGATCGCACGTGCGAGTGTCCTGCGCTGTGTACCGCTTTCTCCCTGGATCAGAATCGGAAAATCAAAAAGTGCAAGATGTCTGGCCTGCGCCGTCAGATTCTGGACGGAATCTGCGTGGGACAGGGAAAGGGAAAAGGTACGGGAGGAAGCGAAAAAAGTGCTTTCTTCCGTTTTTTCGTCTTTCGGTACCGACATTTCCGTGGATCTGCTCTCGGGAAGAAACGCAAGAAAAACAGGCTCTGTATCCGGAAAAACCATAGAGAGAACGCTTAACGTGATCTGTGTTTTCTGATCCGAAAGGAGAATGGTCCAGTCACCGTTGCGGTCGAAAGCAGTGTCCGCGTAGGCAGGCGGAAGACATTCCGAAAAAGGCTGTCCTTCAAAGTTGGAGGAAGGAAGCGAGAAGGCATGTGCAAATTTAGCGTTCATGAACTGAATGCGGCCATCCGCACCAAACAGACAGATGCCAATGGGAAGAGAGAACAGGATAACCTGCATGAGCTGTTCGGTCTGTACATAATTTGTATAGTAAGTTTCTGAGGTCTTGACGGTGTGAAGAATCTGATTGACATAATTGCGCGATACACGGTTTACGGTCTGCAGAGGAATGTTGAAATATTCGCAGAGCTGTAAAATAGTGGAAATATCGATGATACGGTTGCCGATATCCAGCACATTGGGGATGCGGGAAGGAACGAGCTGCGGCTCG
Source organism: Fusicatenibacter saccharivorans (assembly GCF_027667425.1). Lineage (NCBI taxonomy): Bacteria > Bacillati > Bacillota > Clostridia > Lachnospirales > Lachnospiraceae > Fusicatenibacter > Fusicatenibacter saccharivorans. The sequence goes on along the minus strand of NZ_JAQEGR010000014.1, from coordinate 64,133 downwards.
CCGGCGGTGATGGCAAACTGAATGTCAGACTCGGTATCCTTGCATCCGGGATAAAACGGAACAAAGTCATATTGTGTGATGCCGCATTCCTCAAGCTGGGAAATGATAGCGAGCGTGGAATATTTATCATCGTTTACCAGATAGACACGTTCGTGCGGCGGAATCTGAATGATTTTATCCAGGAACATATGGTTGAAAACGCGGTCGCAGGGGAGCTGCAAAATGGAGGAGTCAAGGGTAAGCGGAAAGGTTTCCATGGCGCGGACGCTTGGAAAAAGGACGCACTGGTATCCCCGGAAGAGAGAGGGGTCTGTGGCCTGCTCTCTTAAAAGGGTGTTGAAGGTGAGATATTCACCGAGCACGGAGTGAAGATAAGACTGAAATTCGGAAAGCATTCGTTTCCGGGAAGAAATGATCAATACGTTGCCAAGCTTTTGTTTTCTGTTCATAAAGGGACCTCTTTTCCTGCTAAAAAGTGGTAATGGGTTAAAAATTAGGATAATTATATCATTTTTGACGAAAATAAACAACCTAAATGCAAAAAGACAAAAAAGAAAAGAAAAAATCAAGAAGAATGCTTTGACATAGTGACGCATTACATCTATAATACCGATTAAGCAAAGGGGCTGTAAAAAAAGGTAAGGCATCTTTGCTCTTTTTTATATCATGGTTCTGTTATCTGTGAAAAGAAAGAACAAAGAAAACAGCAACACTTGCAGAAAAGGAGGAGACAACAATGAAAAAAAGACATGTAATGCGTGCTCTGGTTGCAGCAGCAACGGCACTGGCACTGACAGCATGTGGATCGACAGGTTCTTCTGACACAAGTAAGAGCACATCAACAGCATCCGCTGCATCGACCTCATCCGGTTCAGAAGCAGGTACGGAGAATACCATCACGATTCCGGCAGGCGAGTCGGTATCCCAGGATTCTGATGTTACGGCAATGGTAGCTGTAGACTTTACCACCATGGATCCGATGGATACTTCCGATACACTTTCCGGTGGTGTACAGCGAATGATGATGGACGGTCTGTTTGGATTCGATGAGAATATGCAGATCATTCCGATGCTGGCAACCAGCTACGAAGCAAACGATGAAGCAACCGAGTATACGATCCATCTTCGTGAGGGCGTAAGCTTTACCGATGGAACTCCGTGGAATGCAGATGCCCTGATTGCAAACGTAAATAAATGGGCAGACAAGAGCCTTGGACTGAAACGTACTACATTCCTCTGCAATGTTCTGGATCATGCAGAGAAGATAGATGATTATACCGTTAAAATTTATTTATCACAGTCATTCGGTGCTTTCATCAGCAACCTGGCACATCCGGCTACGCTGATCATGAGCCCGAAACAGATTGAAGCAGGAGAAGATGCCTGTGCACAGGCACCGGTAGGAACCGGCCAGTACAAATTTGTTGAGTGGGTTGCCGGTGACCATATGAAGGTAGAGCTGAACAAAGACTGGTGGGGATATGACGCAGACGTCTGCGGCGGAACTGCTCTGGCAGATGCAGATGCAGGATTTAAGAGCATCACATTCAAACCGGTTGCAGAAAGTGCTACCCGTGTATCTGCAATTCAGGCAGGTGACGCACAGATTATGTGGTCTGTACCGACAGAAAGTGTTGACACCTTAAAAGGTGACAGCAACGTATCCGTTGGAATGGGCGACAGCATCGCCGTATGGTACTTCTTCATGAATACACAGAAAGCACCGTTCAACGATGTGAAGGTTCGTGAGGCAATGGCTTATGCAATCAACAAAGAGGCATATATCCAGGTCGTTATGAACGGTTACGGTTCTGTGGCAACTTCTATGGTAGGAGAAGAAGTACAGCACTACAAAGGAAATGATCCGTATTCCTACGATCCGGAAAAAGCAAAAGAGCTGTTAAAGGAAGCAGGATATCCGGATGGATTTACCACAACACTGATGTACAGCAACACGACAGCAAATCAGAAAAAAGCAGAGTTCTACAAACAGCAGCTTTCTGAGGTTGGTATTGATCTGGAATTGAACGGAATGGAAAATGCCGTTCTGAATGAAAAGGTTCAGGGAGCTGACTGCGCAGGAGCAGATGCCGAGGTAGACTGCTACTTAAGCGGATGGTCTACTTCCACCGGTGATGCTGACTGGGGACTTCGCCCGATGCTGGCAACCGAGTCTGAGCCGCCGATGAGCTTCAATATCAGCTACTATGAGAATGAAAAAGTAGATCAGCTTCTCAAAGATGGTCTTGCAACAGCAGATGAAGACAAACGTGGTGAGATCTATGCAGAAGTACAGGATACTGTATGGAAGGATCTTCCGCTGCTCTGCATCGCAAGTGATAAAAACATCTGGGCAACCAGCAACAACATTACCGGAGTATATCTGTTAGGCGATGGAAGCATCGGCATGAGAAATGCCAGAATGGCAGCCGAATAACGGCAGACTGAAATAAGGATATGAAAAAGACCCCGGCGTCCTTCCATCAAAAGAGGGCGCCGGTTTCTTACAAACAGGAAAGCAGGCAGTGATCCGTGGGATTGTACCTGTAGGATAAGCATGAAAGTAGGAGATACAATATGCCAAAATATATACTGAAGCGTATTGTGGGTACGATCCCCACACTGATTATTGTTGTTACATTTGTATTTTTCTTTGTCCGCCTGATTCCGGGAGATCCGGCGAGACTCGTTGCAGGAGAGCAGGCAACACAGGATGACGTAGAGGCAGTAAGAGAAGAGCTTGGCCTCAATAAATCCATTCCGACACAGTATGTTACCTACGTGACAGGACTTTTAAAAGGAAATCTCGGAACCTCCCTTCGAACAAAGCAGCCGGTTACAAAGGAAATTGCGGGAAGATTCGGAAATACCGTCCGTCTGGCATTTGTCACATTGCTGTGGAGCTCGGTTGTTGGTGTGCTCTTTGGTGTGTGGTCCGGAACACACCGGGGAAAATGGCAGGATTATACCGGAATGACGATTGCGGTCTCGGGTATTTCACTCCCCTCGTTCTGGATCGGCTTTCTGCTGATTATGCTGTTTGCGGTAAAACTGCGAATTCTGCCGACAACAAGCGGAACAAGCCTGAAAAGTCTGATTATGCCGTCGATCACGCTCGGCGTCGGAATTGCAGCCGTGATCGCACGATTTACAAGATCCTCCATTATTGAGGTTTTAAAAGAAGATTACGTCAGAACAGCAAGAGCAAAAGGAATCAAAGAAAAGGTTGTGATCTGGAAGCATGTTTTCCGCAACTCCATGATCTCCGTCGTGACGGTTGTGGGTCTGCAGTTCGGCTTTCTGCTGGGAGGTTCTGTTGTCACAGAAACGGTATTTGCCTATCCTGGCCTTGGCTCCCTTCTGATTGAATCGGTCAATTACAGAGATTATCCGGCAATCCAGTCCCTGATTCTGATCTTTTCGCTGCAGTTTATCGTCATCAACCTGATTGTCGATATCCTCTATGCGGTTCTGAATCCGGAAATTAAACTTCAGTAGGAGATGAGTGGAATGAAAGAAAAGAAAAAAGTACAGACCGAGAACCAGGAGAGAATTAAAACTCCGTTTTCTGAGATGGTTCGAAAATTTAAAAAACAGAAAAATGCAGTAGTTGCGCTTTGTTTTATCATTTTTCTCATTTTCCTTGCGTTTTTCGGAAGCAAAATTGTGCCGTACGGAATCAATGAGTATGATTACAATGCGATTCTGCAGGGACCAAGTATGAAGCACCTGTTTGGAACGGATGAGTTTGGACGGGATCTGTTTTCCCGTATCGTCTGTGGAACCCGGATTTCACTTGCAGTCGGATTCGGCGCTGTTACGGTCGGTGCAGTCTGTGGTACCATTCTCGGACTTCTGGCCGGATATTACGGCGGATGGATTGATTCTATTATTATGAGAATCTGCGATGTCCTGTTCGCTTTTCCGGGACTGATTCTTGCAATCGCCATCGTGGCAATCCTCGGAAGCGGCATGACAAACGTTGTGATTGCGGTCGCTGTCTTTTCTACACCGACCTTTGCGCGGCTTGTCCGAAGCAAAACGCTGAGCCTGAAAAATTCCGTCTTTGTCCTGGCGGCACGGAACATCGGTGTTTCCGATGCAAGAATTCTGTTTCACCATATTCTGCCGGGAGCCATTCCGGACATCATTGTACAGTATTCCATGTCATTTGGATCTTCCATTCTGACAGCATCAAGCCTTTCCTTCCTGGGAATGGGCGCACAGCCGCCGACACCGGAATGGGGACTGCTTCTTTCCAACGGAAGAAACTATATGGCAAGTGCAATGTATGTGACGATTTTCCCGGGTCTTGCGATTTTCCTTACCGTACTGAGCTTTAACCTGTTAGGCGACGGACTTCGCGATGCACTCGATCCGAAACTTTCCGATTGATAAGGAGGAGCAGAAGTGGCTACTGATAACGTACTTGAGATAAAAAATTTACATACGTATTTCTATACCGATGGCGGCGTGATCAAAGCAGTAGACGGTGTCGATGTGGAGCTTCGACGCGGCGCAACGCTTGGTATCGTAGGCGAGTCGGGAAGTGGAAAGAGCGTGACATCCCTCTCTGTGATGGGATTACTGACCGGAACGAAAGGAAAAATTGCTGATGGCGAAATCCTGCTGGATGGCGATGACATTGTAAAGTTGACGAAGGAACAGCAGAGAAAGCTGCGCGGAAGCAAGATTTCCATGATTTTCCAGGAACCGATGACCAGTCTGAACCCGGTCATGAAGATTGGAGACCAGGTGGCAGAATGCGTTCTGCAGCACGAAAAAATATCAAAAAAAGAGGCACTGAAAAAGGCAGAGGACATGCTCCGGAAAACGGGTGTTCCGCGTGTGGAGCATATGATGAAGGAGTATCCGTTCCAGCTTTCCGGCGGACAGAGACAGAGGGTCATGATTGCCATGGCGCTTGTATGCAAGCCGGAAATCCTGATTGCGGATGAGCCGACGACTGCGCTGGATGTAACGATTCAGGCACAGATTCTGGATCTGATGAATCAGCTGAAAAAAGAGACAGGTACATCCATCCTGTTTATTACACATGATCTTGGCGTCGTTGCAGAGGTCTGCGATGATGTTGCCGTTATGTACTGCGGCCGCGTGGTAGAGCGCGGAGATGTAAAAACAATTTTCGCCAATCCGTCCCACCCGTATACGAAGGGACTGCTGGGATCGATTCCGAGACTGGGAGACGCCGGAAAAGAACTGAAGTCGATTCCGGGTAACGTTCCAAACCCGAAATATATGCCGAAAGGCTGCAAATTTGCGCCGCGATGTCCATACGCTTCGGAAAAGTGCCGCGAGGAAGAACCGGGATTTTTCCAGATCGAGGAAGGCCATATCAGCAGATGCTGGCTCTGCGAAAGCGGACAGCTCAAAACAGATCACGTAGAGAAGGCAGGTGACTAGGATGTCGGATACATTACTTAGAGTAGAGGATTTGAAAATTTATTATCCGGTTGCCGGAAGCGGATTTGGGAAAAAGGAATTCGTCAAAGCGGTAGACGGAGTTACCTTTGAGGTGAAAAAAGGAGAGGTATTCGGAATTGTAGGCGAGTCCGGCTGCGGAAAATCCACACTGGGAAGAGGGGTCTGCAAACTGGAAAATCTGACATCGGGCCATGTGTATCTGGATGGCGAAGATATTACAGAGTACAATGACCGGAGAATGCGTTCCATCCGGAAAAAAGTACAGATGGTTTTTCAGGACCCGTATGCGTCCCTGAATCCACGAATGTCCGTTTTTGATATCATTGCAGAGCCGCTGCTGGTGCATCATCTGTATCAGGATAAAGCGGATCTGGAAAAGAAAGTGCTGGATCTTTTGCACCGGGTAGGACTGGATGACTACCATGCAAACCGTTATCCACATGAATTTTCCGGCGGTCAGCGTCAGAGAATCGGAATTGCCCGTGCACTTGCGGTAGAACCGTCTCTGATCATCGCAGACGAACCGGTTTCGGCACTGGATGTGTCTATTCAGGCGCAGGTTCTGAATCTTTTAAATGAACTGAAGCATGACCTGGATCTGACCTATATTTTTGTTGCACATGACCTGAGCGTTGTGGAATACATCAGTGACCGTGTCGGCGTTATGTATCTCGGCAATTTCGTGGAGGTCGGAGAAAAAGAGAAAATTTACAGCAATCCGATGCATCCGTATACGCAGGCACTGCTTTCTGCAGTTCCGGTTCCGGATCCGACGGCAAAAAGAGAAAGAATTCTGCTTGAGGGAAGCATCCCATCCGCCCACAAGCCGCCGACAGGCTGCAAATTCCATACCAGATGTCCAAAATGCATGGAATGCTGCAAAACACAGGCGCCGGAGCGGTATGAAGTGGATGACGGACATTACGTATATTGTCATCTTTATGATAAAGAAAGAAGGGAACAGCAGAAATGAAGCTTTTTATCAGTGCAGATATCGAGGGCTGTGCCGGAGTGGCACTGACCGATGAAACACATAAGAAGGAAAGCGTATACCAGAGATTTGCAGAGGAGATGACCGAAGAGGTCGTTGCGGCATGCGAAGCAGCACATGAAGCGGGCGCGGATGAGATTGTCGTAAAGGACGGTCACGGAGATGCATCCAACATTGACCCGCTGAAAATGCCGGAGTATGTCACCCTGATCCGGGGAAAGAGTGGTCATCCGTATAATATGATGTATGGTATCGACGACAGCTATGACGGCGTACTGTATCTTGGATACCATGCACCGGCAGGAGATCCCAATTTTTCGATCAGCCACACATCGACAGGAAACAGCCTGTATATTCATCTGAATGGAAAAGTGATGAGTGAGTGCATGCTGAACAGCTATACAGCAGCATCACATCACGTACCGGTGCTGTTTCTTTCCGGAGATGAGGAGATCTGCCGTCAGGCCAAAGAACTGATTCCGGGCATTACGACAGTGGAAACGAAGCATGGTGTCGGTGCGGCAACGTGGTGCAAAGCGAAAGGAAAAGTGATATCCGAAATCCGGGAAGGGGTAAAAAAGGCAGTTGCCGGACAGAAAAAAGAGTGTCAGGTGGCTCTTCCGGAGCACTTTACATATGAGGTAACCTATAAAGACTGGAAAAAAGCGTACACGATGTCGTTTTATCCGGGAATGCAGAGGGTAGATACCTTCACAAATAAGCTGGAGACAGATCGCTGGATGGATATTGTCACAGCACACTGCTTTGTTGTATATTAAGAATATAAATCTGATAGAAACCCAAAGAAAAGAGGATAAAACAATGGATATAGAAATGTTTGGTAAGCTTTCCGATGCATTTGGACCAAGTGGATTTGAGGAGGATGTCATCCGTACCATAGCAGATTACTGCAAAGAATTTGATGTAGAAAATGACGCAATGAATAACCTGTATGTGCGGATGCCGGGAACAAAGCAGGATTCCCGTCCGGTCATCCAGCTGGATGCCCATCTGGACGCATGCGGTTTCATGGTACAGAATATCCAGGACAACGGATGCCTTGGCATTATCATGCTTGGCGGCTTTCATCTGACCAGCCTTCCGGCACATGCGGTATGGATCCGCACCAGATCCGGAAAAATGGTACATGGTATTATCTGCGCAAAACCGGTTCATTTCATGACAACAGCGGAACGCAGCAGTCAGACTCTGGAAATTGAAAAAATGTATGTGGATGTCGGAGCAACCAGCCGCGAGGAGGTTGAAAACGTTTTCGGAATCCATATCGGTGATCCGATGATGCCGGATGTAACCTTTGAATACGATGCAGAGCATGAAATCTGCTTCGGAAAAGCATTTGACAACCGTGCCGGTTGCGCGTGCATCGTAGATACGATGAAACAGCTGGAAAAGGAGCAGGCTTCTCTTGCAGTTAATGTTGTCGGCGCCTTTGCGGCGCAGGAGGAGGTCGGAACCCGCGGTGCTGTGGTAACGAGCCAGATTGTAAAACCGGATCTTGCCATTGTATTTGAAGGATCTCCTTCCGATGACTTTTTCATCAGCGCAGGACAGGCACAGGGCTGCATGAAGAAGGGTGTTCAGATTCGTATCCTGGACAACAGCTATATTTCCAATACGCAGTTTATTTCACTGGCCGAGGAAGTGGCAGCAAAATGCGGAATCAAATACCAGGAGAGCGTAAGAAGAGGCGGAAGTACAAACGCAGCAAAAATCAGCGTGACAGGAAAAGCAGTTCCGTGTCTGGTGCTTGGTGTTCCATCCCGCTATGCGCACAGCCATTACAATTTCTGCGCAAAAGAAGACCTGGAGGCAGCAAGCGCAATGGCAGCCAATGTCATTCGTGCTTTAGATGAGGAAAAGATCCGTCATATCTGCCATCAGGATGTACTGTAAAATATTCGATAACGAAAGAAAAAGCATGCCGGAAGCGGGTTCACAGGAAAGGTGAAGCCGTTTTCGGCATATCTGGTAAAAAGGAGAGTTTACAAGTGAGAAAACCGATCATTGGAATCTTGGGAAATACGTATAAAACACAGCCGGGACTTTTTTCAAGCGCGGAGAGAATGTATGTCAACAGCGATTATATCGAATCAGTTCTGAACAACGGCGGAATTCCTATGGCAATTCCGGCAGTTGCCATGAAAGCGGATCCGGAAGGCATACTTGCTGTGTGCGACGGAATTCTGGTTCCCGGCGGAGAGGACTTAAATCCGTGGTATTATGGGGAAGAGCCAAAACCGCAGATCCAGACCATCCGCCCGGAGATCGACGAGGCATGGTTCGCACTTGGACGGGCAGCAAAAGAGATGGGAATGCCCATGCTTGGCATCTGCAAGGGAATTCAGTTTTTAAATGTCCTGTGCGGCGGTGATCTGTACCAGGATATCTATACGCAGAAGGAAACCACAATTCTGCATCTGCAGTCCCTGGAGCGGTCTTATCTGCATCACCATGTGGAAATTAAAGAGGGAACCCATCTGGCAGAAATCCTCGGGGCGGGAACCCATGCGGTAAACTCCATGCATCATCAGGCAGTGCGTACGCCGGGAGAGGACATCGTGGTTTCAGCAACGGCGCCGGATGGAACCATCGAGGCGATAGAAAGCCGCAACGGACAGATTGTGGCCGTACAGTGGCATCCGGAAGGGCTGATCCATTCAGCGCCGGAGATGAACCGCCTTTTTGCGGATCTGGTAGAAAGAAGCAGCAGATACAGAGAGAAAAGGTAACGATTTGGAACCATGTAAAAGGAAAGAAAAACCGGGATGGGACTTTTGAACCGTTACGAAAAAATAAGAATGGATAAGAATGCGATTCTAAAAGCAGAGAGCAGGAATCGTTCGGGAGGCAAAAAAGAATGAACAGAACAATAAGAGTATCGGCGGCAGGTGATATTCTGATTATGAAACGGCTTCTGCCGGGATATCAGGATGTTTTGCCGATTCGCGAATTTCTGATGCAGGGAGAGGTTCGGATGGCGAATCTGGAAACAACGATATCGGACGGCAGCTGTTACGCATCGGCATATTCCGGCGGAACATGGCTGACGGCAGATGCGAAGTGTCTGGAAGATACCCTGCGTTACGGTTTTAATTTTCTTGGGATTTCGAATAATCATACGATGGATTATTCCTACGAAGGACTTGCATCTACGATCAGCGAACTGAAAAAAAAGGATGTGGCATATGCCGGAGCAGGCAAAAATCTTTACGAAGCATCGCGTCCTGCCATTCTGGACACAACAGCGGGACAGATTGCGGTGATTGATATCTGTTCTACCTTTGAAAATGCAGCCAGGGCGGGAAGCCAGACGGAACGGCAGCCTGGCAGGCCGGGCTTAAATCCGCTGCGCTTTTCGGAAAAATATACCATTACGGAGAAACATGCGCAGGATCTTGCAAAGATTGCAGAGGTGACCGGAATCAACGGACTGCGGGATCTGCACCGGCAGGAGGGATTTATCGCTCCGCTTCCCGAGGGTATCATGGAATTTGGCGGGAAAATGTTTGAAATCAGCAAGGACGGAACAGAGGGAAGAAGCTCCAGCCCGAATCCGATCGATGTGAAACGCACCGTCGATGCAATCCGGGAAGCGAAGATGACATGTGAGGCAGTCCTGGTTATGGTACATTCCCATGAAATCCGTAAGGACAATGACGAGGAAGCGGATTATTTTCTGGAGGAATTTGCACACGCCTGTATCGATGCGGGCGCCAGCGCGGTGATCGGGGGCGGAACGCATCAGCTGAAGGGAATCGAACTGTATCATGACTGTCCGATTTTCTATTGCCTCGGAAATTTTATTTTTGAAAATCAGTATGTACGCCTTCTGCCTGCGGACTACATGGAAAAATATGGTCTGAATATTCACACGGCAGCATCCATCGGAATCGCCAGGCGGCAGGAGCAGTCCTCACATTCCCTCTACGAAATTCCGGAGGTCTATCGGAGTGTGCTGCCGTATTTCGAGATCTGTCAGGGAAAATGCACACATCTGGAGCTTCTGCCGGTCGAGCTTGGTATGGACAGGGAAAACGCAGAAAAAAATATTCCGTACGTGGCAGACGAAAAAACAGCAGAAAAAATTGCAGAATATCTCACCCGCGTGAGCAAGAGATATGGAACAGAATGGGAATACAAAGAAGGAAGGATTGTACTTCATGCGTAAAAAATGGGAAATAGAAGAAGAATACCGAAACTTTTGCCGGAACAACAAAGAACTTGCGCTGCAGACGCTGCGGGAGCTGACACTGACCCCGACGGAAACGGGAAAAGAGGATCAGAGAATCGCATATTGCATGGAATGGATGAAACAGCAGGGCATGGAGTCAGTTCATACGGATGAGCTTGGAAATGTAATCTGGGAGTATCGGCCGGAACAGGAAAAGAAGGTTCTGTATACGGCGCATCTGGACACCGTGTTTTCGCTGGAGGAGCCGCTGGAGATCAAAGAAGACGGAATGATCTGGCGTTGTCCCGGCATCACGGACGATACCGTGAATGTTGTGATGCTTCTGATGGCGGCAAAATACGTTCATGAGACAGAGCCGGAGCTTCCATGCGGTCTGATTTTTGCAGCGGATCTTGGAGAAGAAGGGCTTGGCAATCTGTGCGGAGTTCGCGCGCTTGTCGACCATTATGAAAAAAATCTGTGCGGAATGGCAGCCTTTGACCTGTATCGGGATAAAATGTATCCCATCTGCATTGGATCTGTGCGGTATCGGATTTCGGCAAAAACAAAGGGCGGTCATTCCTTCCTGAATTTCGGAAGAAAAAATGCCATTGCAGAGCTTGCGGGCCTGATCGGAGAGCTTTACCGTTTTCAGACGGATGCAGCATCCCATACAACATACAATGTGGGAAAAATAGAGGGAGGAACCTCCGTCAATACGATCGCGCAGGATGCCTCCATGCTGTTTGAATTCCGTTCGGAGGATTACCGGAGCCTGGAAGCCTGCGAAACATATCTGGAGGAGACCATAGCAGCACGCCAGAGTGAGGAGGTACAGTATTCCTGCAAGCTCGTCGGAAAGCGGCCGTGCGCAAGAGAAACCGATCCTGTCCAGATGGCACGTATGACGCGGTGCGCACAGAAAACGCTGAAGGCAGCCGATGGGGAAGAACCAGTATGCTCTGAAGCATCCACAGACTGTAATATCCCATTGTCGCGGCATATTCCTGCTATCTGCGTCGGTTTCTGCCGGGGCGGGGGAGCGCATACCAGAGAAGAATGGCTCGATGCCGCCAGCGTAGAAGATGGCATGTGTGCAGCCGTAGCACTCGTATGCCGGCTTCCGTGGATGTGCTGCGAGAGCAGAGTCGTTGTAAGGGACGGGATAGAGGATCGAAAAGAGAAAGAGGAAATCCGGCAGCTGCTGGAGCTGTGCGATCAGGATTTCGTTCCGCCGCTTTCCCACCGCAACAGTACATCCCAGACGAACTGGGCCGAGACAGAAGAAAAGACGGATGGAATTGCAGAATATCTGGAGAATATCTGCAGTCAGCATGTGGTGCTGTGGAAGGAAGAGGGAGTCGTGCGGGCCTTTATGACCTGGAAGGATCACTTTAACTGTGAGAATCTGGAAGCATATCCGGATTCCTGCTATCTGACCACCCTCTGCGTCTGGCCGGATTACCGCGGACAGGGAATTTCGGAGGTAATGTATGCAGAAGCAGAAAAGGATATCGCAGCAAAATTTCCGGGAAGCCGGATTACTCTCCGTACCTGGTCCACGAACGGGGCCCAGGAGCATATCCTGGACAAGCTGGGATATAGTCTTGTCCGGCGGCTGAAGGATGACAGGGGAGAAGGAATTGATACGGTTTATTTTGTGAAAAAGGAAGAAAACGACAGATAACATGGTGCTTGCAAATCGCAGCTGAAGATGTCATAATCGGAAGCATAAGACAGCAAAAGGAGGGCTATAGCTATGCCTTGTACAACCATTTTAGTTGGAAAGAAAGCATCGTATGACGGTTCCACCATGATCGCGCGAAACGACGATTCCGGTGCAGGCCATTATACATCGAAAAAATTTGTAGTGATTCACCCGGAGGAGCAGCCGAGAACCTATAAAACCGAGATTTCTCATCTGACCATTGAGCTTCCGGACAATCCGATGCGGTACACTGCAGTGCCAAACGCAGAAAAAGGCGAGGGTGTCTGGGCGGCAAGCGGCGTGAATGCAGCGCAGGTCGGCATGACTGCGACCGAGACAATCACATCGAATCCGCGTGTGCTGGGTGCTGATCCGCTTGTCGTTTATCAGCCGGCGGAAGATGGAAAAGAAGAGGTTCCGGGCGGAATCGGCGAGGAGGACCTCGTTTATATTGTTCTTCCTTATATTAAAAGCGCCAGAGAAGGTGTCAAAAGACTTGGCAGCCTGCTGGAGCAGTACGGTACATACGAGATGAACGGCATTGCATTTCAGGACCACGATGAGATCTGGTGGCTGGAGACGATCGGCGGCCATCACTGGATGGCAGTGAAAGTGCCGGATGACCATTATGTGGCCATGCCGAACCAGCTTGGCATCGACCATTTTGATCTGGAGGATGCACTCGGCGAACAGAAGGAATATATGTGCTCAGCAGACTTGAAAGAATTTATTGAAACATATCATCTGGATCTTTCTATGGATGGAAATTTTAATCCGCGCGATGCCTTCGGAAGCCACGATGATTCCGATCACGTTTACAATACACCGCGTGCCTGGTTCATGGAGCGCTGTCTGAACCCGCACACGAAAAAATGGGACGGACCGGATGCCGATTACACACCGGTATCTGACGATATTCCGTGGATGATGGTTCCGGAGAAGAAGATCACCGTAGAGGATGTGAAATACGTACTGTCCTCCCACTATCAGGGAACACCGTACGACCCGTATGCCGCATACGGCGATAAATCGTGGAAAGGGGCATACCGCTCCATCGGTGTCAACCGGACCGATTTCCTTTCTGTCATCCAGATGCGCCCGGATCACAAAGGAGACAACGGCATTCTGCAGTGGATTGCATTTGCGTCAAATGCATTCAATGTGCTGGTTCCGTTCTACACCGATGTGACGACAACACCGGAGTATCTTTCCAACACAACGGGAGAGGTTTCCACAGATAACTTCTACTGGGCAAGCCGCATGGTGGCAGCAATGGCAGATGCATCCTATAAGTCTTCTATCTTCCACATTGAGCGGTATCAGGAAAAGGTGATGGCAAAAGGCCATGCACTGATCCATCAGTACGATGCGCTGCTTGCAGGGGAGACAGACGAAACAAAACAGACACAATTGAGAGAAGAAGCAAACAACAAAATCGCTGAAATGCTGAAAAAAGAGACAGGTGCAACACTGCACAAGGTACTCTTTGAACTCAGTAACCAGATGAAAAACGCGTATTCCAGATCGGATGCGTAAGGCTTTTTTTAGGGAAAGAATAGGAGAATGGTTCTGCGCGCAGGAAAAATTGCGCGCAGAACCATTTCCTGTCCGGAACCGCCTTGAACAAACAGGGTGTTACAGCTCGCCGGACACCGGTGAACGATACGATCCTGATAAAAAATCTCAGCGTACTTTGGTGAATTTTGTTGACAACAGGCAGTTCCTGTGCTACAATAAACCAGCGACATGGAAGAAGGTCTTTTTTTTATGCCTGAAATTGCTGAAGTACGAGCAGCAAAAACAGGGCAGAAATGAAGAGACCGCCGCTGATCCGCAAGGATCACAAGCGATAACGCAAATACACAGTGGAGGTGGAAGTCGTGCGCGTAAAAATCACATTGGCATGTACTGAATGCAAACAGCGTAATTACAACATGACAAAAGAGAAAAAGAACCATCCTGAGAGAATGGAGACAAAGAAGTACTGCAGATTCTGCAAAAAGCACACAATGCACAAAGAAACCAAATAATCTTTGGTAAGAGGTGATCCAATGGCAGAAACTGAAAAAAAAGCATCCAAAAAGAGCTGGTTCAAGGGCTTGAAAGCAGAGTTCAGAAAAATCATCTGGGTTGACAACAAAACGCTGGGCAAGCAGACCGTTGCAGTCGTAGCGATCTCTGCAGTAACCTGCGGGTTAATCACCCTGGTTGACAGCGCTGTAATCGAGTTCGTCAATTTATTGATCAAATAAGGATAAAGGTGTCAGAATGTCAGAAGTAAACTGGTATGTAGTCCACACCTATTCGGGCTATGAAAACAAAGTAAAAGCCAATATTGAGAAAACAATTGAGAACCGTCATCTTGAGGATCAGATTTTGGAAGTACGTGTTCCTATGGAAGAAGTTGTTGAAGTCAAGAACGGAACCAAGAAACAGGTACTCCGGAAATTGTTTCCGGGCTACGTTCTGATCAACATGATCATGAACGACGATACCTGGTATGTTGTCCGCAATACCAGAGGTGTTACGGGCTTCGTAGGACCGGGATCCAAGCCGGTACCGCTTACGGATGAGGAAATGGTGAACCTTGGAATCACCGGTGGTGAGGAAAAGGTTGAGCTTGACCTTGAAGTCGGCGATGCAGTCGTTGTAACAGGCGGCGCATGGAAGGATACAACCGGACTGATTCAGAGTATCAACGATACAAAACAGATGGTTACCATCAATGTTGAGCTGTTCGGCCGCGAAACGCCGGTAGAAATAAGTTTCGCAGAAGTCAAGAAGATGTAAGAAATGCCCCAGGGGCGTTTCGTGGGAGGGAAATTCCCGCAATTACCACATTTATTTAGGAGGTGCCGTAAAATGGCAAAGAAAGTTACAGGATATATCAAATTACAGATTCCTGCTGGTAAAGCAACACCAGCACCACCGGTTGGACCTGCACTTGGACAGCACGGAGTAAACATCGTACAGTTTACCAAAGAGTTCAACGCAAGAACAGCAGATAAGGGAGACCTGATCATCCCTGTAGTTATCACTGTATATGCAGACAGAAGTTTCAGCTTCATAACCAAAACTCCTCCGGCAGCAGTTCTGCTTAAGAAAGCCTGCAACCTGAAATCTGGTTCCGGCGTTCCGAACAAAACGAAAGTTGCTACTATCTCTAAGGACAAAGTTCGTGAGATCGCAGAGATGAAGATGCCAGACCTGAATGCAGCAACTGTTGAGGCAGCTATGAGCATGATCGCAGGTACCGCAAGAAGTATGGGTATCGTTGTAGAGGACTAATTTAGAAGAAGAGTTTACATCTTCTCGTATTGACGTGGGAGGGAGATTCCCGCAACTACCACCAGGAGGTTATTAGACAATGAAACATGGTAAGAAATATTTAGAGGCTGCAAAAGCAGTTGATCGTAGCATTCAGTACGATCCGGCAGATGCTATTTCCACAGTTAAGAAATTAGCTACTGCTAAATTTGACGAGACAATCGAAGTTCACATCAAAACTGGTTGTGACGGACGTCACGCAGACCAGCAGATCCGTGGAGCAGTTGTTCTGCCGCACGGTACCGGAAAACAGGTTCGTGTACTTGTTTTCGCTAAAGGCGCAAAAGCTGATGAGGCTGTTGCAGCAGGTGCAGAGTTCGTTGGAGCTGAGGAGCTGATCCCGAAAATCCAGAACGATGGCTGGTTTGATTACGACGTTGTTGTTGCTACACCGGATATGATGGGTGTTGTTGGTCGTCTGGGCCGTGTACTTGGACCGAAAGGTTTAATGCCAAACCCGAAGGCTGGTACCGTAACTATGGATGTTACCAAAGCCGTTAAAGAGATCAAAGCAGGTAAGATTGAGTATCGTCTTGACAAAACAAACATTATCCACGTGCCAATCGGAAAAGCTTCTTTTACTGAGGAGCAGTTAAGCGACAACTTCCAGACGCTGATCGGTGCAATCAACAAAGCAAAACCGGCTACTCTGAAGGGACAGTACCTGAAGAGCGTTACTCTGGCTCCTACTATGGGACCTGGAGTTAAGGTTAATACTTTGAAGCTTGCATAATAAATGAAATACTGAGAACCCCCGGGGCTGTAATGGCTCCGGGGGTTCTTTGCGTTGAAAAACGGACGCAGGGGAAAGGCGAATTCCGATTCCTTAAGAAAGAGCTTTATTTCAATGGGAAATAATTGAAAAAGATCAAAATAGTGTTAGAACATGAAAATTAAGATCAAGTATTCTGCCGGAAATGTTAGTATAATGCTAAGCAGAAAGTAAACGAAAAGAGCAGAGCCCATGCATGCGTTTGGAACGGCGGGTTCTGGAAAGGGAGGTTTTTATGCAGTATTTTGAGAAACAGGGAAATGCGCTGATTTTCCGGCAGGATGGGGAGACGGTCCGGGTGGAGCCGTGGCAGAAGGACAGTCTTCGGGTGAGAGGTACGCTTCTTTCGGAGATAGAAGAGGGAAGCATTGCACTGCTTGATCCGGAACCGGTGGAAGCGGAAATTGAGCTGGTGGATGAACTGAAAGCGACGATTAAAAACGGTAAAATCCAGGCGATTCTCGAGCTTCAGCCGTGGGGACAGAAGCTTCGGATTACGTTCCTGAATCAGAAGGGCGAGGTGCTGCTCTCCGAGATCGCGAACGGCGGAGCACTCTGCCTGCGCGCACACGATTACCGTGCATTGAAGGGCGGCGCTTATCAGCTGAAAGTATCCTTCGATTCCAACCCGGATGAGAAGATTTACGGTATGGGACAGTATCAGCAGGAGCGAATGAACCTGAAGGGATGTAACCTGGAACTGGCGCACCGCAATTCGCAGGCGAGCATTCCGTTTTATGTATCGAGCCTTGGCTACGGCTTCCTGTGGCACAATGCAGCAGTCGGTGAGGTTCATTTCGGAACAAACACAACGGAATGGCTGGCACGCACCACAAAGCAGCTCGACTACTGGGTAACCGCAGGCGATACCCCGGCGGAAATTGAAGAGCACTTTGCAGACGCCATTGGTAAGGTTCCGATGATGCCGGAGTACGGCCTTGGCTTCTGGCAGTGCAAGCTGCGCTACTACAACCAGGAGCAGGTACTGAATGTGGCACGCGAGTACAAAAAACGCGGCATTCCGCTGGATGTCTTTGTCATCGACTACTATCACTGGCCAAGATGCGGTGATTATCGTTTTGATGAAGAATATTTCCCGGATCCGAAAGCAATGATCGACGAGCTGCATGAGATGGGCATCGAGACGATGGTTTCCATCTGGCCGCAGATCGACTGGAGAAGCGAAAATTACGAAGAAATGAAACAACAGGGACTTCTTGTGAAGAGTAATGCAGGTGTTGATGTTCAGATGCTGTTCCATGGAAATAATGTCTTTTTGGATGCAACGAATCCGAGAACGAGAAAGTATGTCTGGGAAAAAGTAAAGAAAAACTATGCAGATCTCGGCATCCGCACATTCTGGCTGGATGAAGCAGAGCCGGAGTTCTCGACGTACGAGTATGAGTGCTACCGCTACGCCGCAGGCCCGGTGGAAGAGATCGGAAATATTTACCCGAGAGAGTATTCCCGCATGTTCTACGAAGGACAAAAAGAGAATGGGCAGGAAGATATTGTCAACCTTGTGCGCTGTGCATGGCTCGGAAGCCAGAAATACGGTGCGCTTGTGTGGTCCGGGGATATTCTTTCGACCTACGAGGATTTCCGCAAACAGATCTGTGCAGGTCTTCATATGGGACTTTGCGGTATTCCGTGGTGGACGACCGATATCGGTGGATTCCACGGCGGCGTGACTGAAGATCCGGACTTTCAGGAGCTGCTTGTGCGCTGGTTCCAGTTTGGCACCTTCTGCCCGGTTATGCGTATTCACGGAAACCGGGGACCAAGAGAAGAGATCATCAACAAGGCTGGCGAAGTGCGTGAGGGAACCGGAGCTGACAACGAGGTATGGAGCTTCGGAGAGAAAAATTATGAAATCCTGACAAAATTCATCGGTGTCCGCGAAAAAATGCGCGATTACACGAGAAGCCTGATGGCAGAAGCACACGAAAAAGGAACACCGGTCATGAGAACGATGTTCTATGAGTTCCCGGAGGATGCAGCGTGCTGGGATATCTCCGATGCTTACATGTTCGGCTCCGACATCCTTGTAGCACCGATTGTCCGGCCAAAAGCAACGAGCCGTACCGTTTATCTGCCGGCCGGTGCGTCCTGGACGCTGGCAAATACCGGTGATGTTTATGAGGGCGGAAAAGCCTATGAAATTGAGGCGCCGATCGAAACACTGCCTGTTTTCCTTCGCAACGGAAAACAGGGATATCTGGTGGGAGAGATCTGATTTAACCGAATCAAGTAAGTCACCTGCTTCGAGTACGAAAAGTAATAAGCAGTGGTTGGGGACTTGCCTGTATCAGGAGGAATGCAAGCTTCTTCTGATAAACTGCGGAGCAGTTATTTGGTTATGGGCAGGCAGCCAATGCGGATTGCAGATAGCTGCATGAAAAAAGAAAAGGAAAAGGGAAAAGCATTCCAGAAGATCGATAAGATCCAAAGGAATGCTTTTCCGATGTTATAAATCAATCACGGATCCGAAAAGGGGATTTTAGCCTTGTTCCGCATACGGGCAGGCGGACAGAAAAACTTACGGAAGCGGATGGCCTGCCGCCAGATACAGCTCATACCATTCTTCCCGCGTCAGCGTAATATTGCATGCCGCGATAATCTCTTTCAGGCGGTTTTCGCTTGCCGTACCTGTGACAAGCTGCATATTTGCCGGGTGGCGCAAAATCCACGCTGCCGCAATTGTGGTATCACTGACGCTGTATTTTTCGGCCAGTGCACAGATTTTCCGGTTCAGTTCCGGGTACTCGTCGCTTCCAAGAAAACATCCCTTCCATGATGGCATCTGGAACGGCGACCATGCCTGAAGCGTAATGTCGTGAAGACGGCAGTAATCCAGCAGACTTCCATCGTGATCGACAGAACCCGGAGTCTCCATGTTGACTTCCATGCCATTTGCAACAAGGTTGGAAACCGGAATGCTGAACTGTATCTGATTGGCAACGAGTGGCTGGCGGACATATTTCTGCAGCAGTGCAATCTGCATCGGCTTGTGGTTGGAAACACCGAAATGGCGGACCTTTCCGCTCTCAAACAGAACATCAAAGGCTGCAGCCACCTCTTCCGGTTCTACGAGCGCATCCGGCCGGTGAAGCAGCAAAAGATCGAGGTAATCCGTCTGAAGCCGCTTTAAAATACCATCGACGGATTCCAGGATGTGGTCTTTCGACAGATCATAGCAGCCCTGGCGGATGCCGCATTTGGACTGGAGAAAAATATCCTCCCGTTTCAGGGACGGATCGCCAGAAAATGCCTCACCGAACACAGTCTCGCTCATGCCGCCGCCGTAGATATCCGCGTGATCAAAGAAATATGCGCCCTGCTCCAGCGCGGAGTGGATAAAATGATTCATCTCGTCCTTCGATTTTTCGGAAAGCCGCATGCATCCGACTGCAATGGAAGGAACTTTTCGCAGGTGATTGCCTAAAATTGTTTCTTTCATAGTAGAATTTTCTCCTTTGCAATGCTTCTGTATTCGCAGAGGTTTTCGTAAAGCAGGCGTGGAAGGACTCTGGAAGTACAGAAAGAATAGTAATTACGTTGCTTTTAATATATCATTTAAGTGCACTTGAAAGTCAATGGTTTTTGAGGAAAAGAGAATAAAAAAATCGCCGGAATCGATCAGAATTCGACCAGAACACAGAAAATCCGTATTTTGTTAACAAAATCGGAACAAAATCGACAACAAAGTTTACTTGCATTTTCAGAAAAATGATGTAAGATAGGGGTATTCGAAAAAAAGATCCGACAGGATCTGCGAAGTGGTATTGACTCAGATAATGGAGGTTTTGCGATGGATGCAAAAATAATAGCCGGAATCCTGGCCGCAGGAGGCGCAGCCTTAGCTGTGGGCGGCATATATAGCATGAATAAGAAAACAGGTTATTTTAAAAAGGGAAATTCCGTCCGATACGATGTTTCCCGTATTCCGTTTAAAAAAACAAGTCCGTTAAAAGGAAAAACAGTTGTATTTTTGGGATCCTCCGTGACGAAGGGCTTTGCTGCCCACAACAATTCGTTTGCGGAGTACATAGCGAAGAAAGACAGCTGTACCTGCATCAAAGAAGCGGTCAACGGAACCACGCTGATTGATAATGGTGAGGATTCCTACATCGAGCGTATGCGCGACAGGCTTGATCCAAAGCAACAGGTGGATCTTTTTATCTGCCAGCTGTCCACTAACGATGCAACACGCAACAGCCCGCTCGGTGAAATTTCGGAATCCCGCGATCTGGAGAGCTTCGATGTCGAAACTGTCTGTGGCGCGATTGAGTATATCATTGCATATGCAAAAGAAACGTGGCATTGCCCGGTGATGTTCTATACGAATCCACAGTATGATTCCAAGCCGTACGCGAAGATGGTAGAGGCGCTTCTGAAAATTCAGGAAAAATGGCAGATCGGTGTGATCGATTTCTGGAATGACGAACAAATCAACCGTGTTTCCCCGGAAAAACGAAAACTGTATCTTCAGGATCCGATTCATCCGATGAAGGCCGGCTATGCCGAGTGGCTGGTGCCTGTGATGGAACAGCGGATTGGTGAATATCTGGAACAGCAGGTATAAGCAAAGAGGAAAATAAAAATACTTTCGTGGTTTCTTTTGAAAAGATTCCGCGAAAGTATTTTTTGATTTACAGGAAACTTCGTTGAATTTTCCTGTAAATTAAAAAAGCCCTCCGGGCAGGATCGCACTGCGGCGGAGGGGAATTATGTCGCCAAAGCGACCCGCCGCAGGCGGAGAATCCTGCCGTAGCAGGATTCTTTCTTTTCTACGAGAACAGTGAGGCGGGATCCGCGCCTGCATTTTCCGCGTTTTTTCGTTTCTTACGGATCCGGAACTGTTTGAAAATGCCACAGATGGCAGCGTAAAGCTCCGGTTTTAGTTCTTCAAGCGGAACCGGCTGCTGGTACAGGATAGCGTTGTAGCTTGTACCGCTTACAAGCTCCAGAATCATATAGAACATCAGCTCCGGTGAACGATACGTATATGCTGCATGAGAGAGCAGAGATTCATAGATAGTGTAGATGGCCGGCGTGTCGGCAAACGGAGCAAAGGTAAGAGAATTTTTGAAGAATCCCCAGCTCAGATGCTTGGAAATAAGCGTCACGAGGCTGTGGTTGGCGGCAAACTGGTCGAGGATATTGTCGGTGATAAAAAGCACCTGCTCTTCAAAATCATGGATATCCGGGTGGCGCAGCAGATCTGAGTAGGCGGCCTGAAATACCTGACTCGCCTTATGTGCAATCAGATGATTCCGAATATCGTACTTATCTTTGAAATAAAGATAGAAGGTACCTTTTGCAACGCCGGCGTTATTCACGATATCCGAAATGGATGTTTTACTGAAGCCGTTGTTGATAAAAAGTGAGAAAGCAGAGTCCAGAAGGGACTCACGCTTCATTTGTTTGTTATTATCAATTTTTCCCACAGAGAGTCTCCTTTCCTGAAAGATATCAAAAACGTGTGTTACTATCTTGCCTATAATTATAGGTATCATACATGGAAACTGTCAAAGGGAAAATGACTAATTTTCTCATTTTTGTGACTATGCACGAAGAAAAAAATGACCGATCGTCAATTTTGTGCAGTATTTAATGTTGACTAAGAGTCATTTTTGCGTTATAACATTAGATGATTGAAAGGCATAGGAAAAACATCCTCGATCTGAGGGAAACAGTATCCCGCAGTATCTTACTCCGAGCGGGTTTTACTTCTCTTATGATCCTGGATTTCATCATAAAAAACCATTATAAAAACCACAGAAAGGAAGTTTATCACAATGAATAGAAACAGAAAACTGAGAAAACAGATGATGTCTGGTCTTGCTGTTGGTATGGCTGCTGTTATGGGAGCTGCTCCGGTTTATGCAGCGACAGGAGAGGACGCAGCGGTTTCCAAAGAAGAAACCGTATATGTAAATGCAAATGCAGACGGATCGGAAGATCAGATCACCGTATCCAACTGGCTGAAGAACGCAGGAACGGAAAAGAACCTGAAAGATGAGAGTGAACTGAAGGACATCAAAAACGTAAAGGGCGACGAGGAGTTCACCCAGAGCGGAAACGAGCTGACCTGGCAGACAGACGGCGAGGATATCTATTATCAGGGAACAACCACAAAAGAACCTCCGGTTTCCGTGAAGTTCACCTATTATCTGGACGGCAAGGAAATCAAACCGGATGACCTGGCCGGAAAGAGCGGAAAACTGAAAATCAAAGTTGACTATACAAACAACACAAAGACAACGGTTGACATCAATGGCAAGAAAGAGACGATGTACACCCCATTCGTCCTGATGACCGGAATGATTCTTCCGCAGGATACTTTCTCCAATGTCAAGATCGACAATGGTAAAGTCATTTCCGATGGAAGCAGAAACATCGTAATCGGATTTGGTATGCCGGGCCTGCAGGAAAGCCTGGGATTAAATTCCGATTCCCTTGAAGATCTGGTATCCGGTGACAGCGATTTCGAACTGCCGGAAAGCCTGGAGATCACTGCAGATGTGGAGAACTTCTCTCTGGATTCTACCTTCACCGTTGCACTTGACGATGTTCTCGACACCATCGATACCGACAACATCACCGGATACGATGATCTGAAGGATGCACTGAGTGATCTTGAGGATGCTGCAATGGAACTGGTTGACGGTTCCAAGGCACTCTCCGATGGTGTGGATACTTTAAAAGACAGCTACAAAGAGCTGGATGACGGTATCGGAACGTTAAAAGACGGCGCTGACGAGCTGAACAGCGGAGCCGGCACACTGGCAAGCGGAGCCGGCACACTGGCAAGCGGAGCATCGACTCTGGCAAACGGAACTTCTACTCTGAACAGCGGAGCTTCTACCTTAAACAGCGGAGCAGCTACCCTGTCCAACGGAGCATCCACCTTAAGCAGCGGAGCTTCTTCCCTGGCAAGCGGCGTAAACTCCTACACCGAGGGCGCTGATACCCTGAATAAAGCAATCCAGACGTATCTTGGAAAGAACGGTGTGCTGACTGGAAGCGTAACCGAGTATGTAAACGGTGTGAATAAAGTCGTTGCAGGCGTAAAACAGTACACCGACGGAACAACACAGCTGTCCGACGGCGTTGCTTCTTATGTAGCAGGCGAGAAACAGCTTGCAGCAGGCGCTGAGCAGCTTCAGCCTCTGGCAGACGGCCTGACCGAGGTAAACAGTGCAATCGCAACACTGAACGCAGCACTCGACGGAAAAGATGAGAATGATATTTTAGCAGGAGCAAAACAACTCTCCGAAGGACTGACCAGTTTGAACGAGCAGCTGCAGAGCACCGATGTACAGAGCCTTCTGACGATGGTAGACGGTATGACCAGCACCGGTTCTACCCTGATCTCCGAGACCGAGGCACTCTCCGGGGTTCTGAACACCACAATCGCAGGATCTGTCAACAGCATGATGACAAACGGCAACGAGCTGATGAGCCAGATGGATACGCTGTCCAAAGGACTTGAGAGCTACTTAAGCGGTCTGGAGGCACAGATCACGAATCAGGCAACGCAGATGGGAACCCAGATGGCAGCACAGGTTCAGGCATGGGCAGACGGAGCAGCAGCACAGCTGAACCAGGAAGCAACAGCAGCAGCACAGAGCGCAGCTGATACAGCAGCAAGCCAGGCATCCGCCGATGCAGCAAAACAGGCAAATGATCAGCTCTCTGCAGCAGCAGCTACACTGGATGCACAGATTTCCGCAGCTAAGAGCGCTGGAAATACAGAGCTTGCCGATTCCTTAAGTAAAGCAAGAAACCAGATCGGAAGTGTCAGCGTTTCCGCTTCCGCCGGAACCGTTTCGGTTACTCCGGTTACAGCTCCGCAGATTACCCTTCCGGAACTGAACTTCGAAATCGAGCGCCCGGATCTCTCCGGTCTTGCAGCAATGCAGCAGAAGATGAGCGACATCAAGAGCCAGTACAGTGATCTGCAGAAGACGGTTGCAGCTCTGATGCCGCAGCTTGAGACCATGAAGAAACAGATGCAGACCATCACCGATAATAAAGCAGTTGTTGAGCAGAATCTTGGTGCAATGCAGAAACTGACCGCAGGTGTGGCACAGCTTGATGCAGGCGGAAGCGCTCTGTACAAGGGCATCGGTACTCTGTCCGCAGGTGTGAGCCAGCTGTACAGCAGCACAAATGAGAGTTTTGCAAAAGCAACAGCAGGCATCAATGCACTGAACGCAGGATTCACTCAGCTGAGTGCTTACAATGATACGCTGCTTTCCGGCGCAAGCCAGCTGAAAGCAAATGCACCGGCTCTGGTTGAGGGTGTTACGACTCTGCAGGGCGGCACGACACAGCTGACCGCAGGTCTTGGACAGCTGGGAAGCCAGTTAAGCGATGGATCTGCAAAACTTTCTGCAAACAGCGGAAGCTTAAGAAGCGGTGCTTCTCAGGTAGCAGGCGGAGCATCCCAGCTGGCAAGCGGAGCCTCCACACTGGCAAATGGAACTTCTTCCCTGGCAAGCGGAGCTTCTGAACTGAACAGCGGAGCTTCTACGCTGGCAAGCGGAGCATCTGCTCTGGCGAGCGGAGCTTCTACACTGGCAAATGGAACTTCTTCTCTGGCAAGCGGAGCTTCTGATCTGAAATCGGGAAGCAGCAAGGTTGTTGATGGTATTGACGAGCTGTCCGATGGGGCGAAAGAACTGGCTGACGGTACGAAGAAGTTTGAAGAAGAGGGTACCAGCAAGCTGAAGAGTACCTTTGAGGATGATCTGGGAGATGTACTGGATCGGATTCAGGCGCTGAATTCGGATAAATGCGCTTATACTTCTTACAGTGGTAAGGCAAATGGAATGGATGGAAGCGTGAAATTTATTATCGAGACTGCAGCAATTGAAGCTGCGGAAGAGTAATGTGATTCCACGGTAGATTGTGAGGCCGCCTGCGGTCGGGATGTTTTCCCCGACCGCAGGCGGCATTTACGTTACGTGGGGTGCAAAAAGACAAAAAATAAGAACAGCCCGCGGATATGCGGGCTGCTCTTTCATAATGAGGGGGGAGATAGTTTTGAGTGGTTCATCAACTATCTAAGTTATAGTATAGTGAAGAAATGTGAGCAAAGTATGTCTATTTTCTAAAAGAAACAGTAAATTTCTAAAGAATAAGTGAATCCATCCATTGAGTAAATCACTTCCGTCCGCCAAAACGTAGATGGGTCCCCAGGCGCAGCGGGGCGGACGCTCCGCTGTGCCTGGGGGTCGTATCCTCCCGTCCTATTCAAAAGAAAGTTTCCGGTTCCCATAACTCTTCCGGTACTGTCCCGGCGTCATCCCGGTGAGCTTTCGGAAAGCCGTGGAAAAATTATGCGCATCCTGAAATCCAACGTTATAGGCAATCTGAGAGACCGTGTGATTCGTGTCCGTCAGCTCGGCCATAGCGCTGTCCGTTTTGGATTTCAGGATGAACTGCTTCAGTGTCATTCCGGTGCCCTCGTGGAAGAGGGAGGAGAGGTATTTGTCGTTGTAGCCGAAATAACGGGCGAGTTCGGTGACTTTGAGGGACTCGCTGCTGTGGTACTGGATGTAGCTGATAATGTCCTGCAGGATCTGCGTCCGCTGCGTTTCGGAAGTGTAGGTGCGGTAGAAGGGGCTCTGACAGTTGATTTCGCCGAGAACAGCGGCAGTCAGGCTGTTGTTGAGGAACGTGTTGTGGAAACGCAGGGAAGTGTCCTGGAGCTGCTTCATGAGGATGATGACGCGGTTCGGGGAGGAAAGCGTTCCCTGGCGCGGGATGCATAACGTTTCGGGGTAGTTGGATGGAAGCTGGGCGGGAGCGAGGTCCTCAAGGCGGTAGGAGGATGGCGGTGCAGCATGAAACTCATCCAGAACCGATCCGGCGGTCGGGTCAGAAGGAGCGATGAGCGGTGCGGAGGGGATACCCGGGATAAAATGGAGCCAGTAGAAAGAGCAGCTTCCTTTTTTCGAACCGTGCTGATGGGCGGTCGGAGGCAAAAGAAGATATTCGCCGGGGTGGACTTCGTAAGAGCGGCGTTCGTCCGCGATAAAAAGCGTTCCTTCCGTCACAACCATCAGTTCAAAATTGACGAGATTCCGTGTCAGGTGCATCCACTCCGGGGACGGGGACTGGAATTTGCCGCAGAGGTCGTAGGTAAAACAGGCGGCATCTGGAAATAAAACAGAGATCATATGACTTTTTCAAACCTTTTCAAACATTCTTGTATTTTAAACGGCGGTCTGTTTTGCTAAAATAAAACTATAGAAAAACAGGAAAACAGCCGTCAAAAGAAGTGTAACGCTTCCCATCCCTGAAAGCAAGGAAAATATCTTTTTCAAACCAGGAGGCGGCGGAAGACAACGAAAAAGGAGACCGAAAAAATGGATCAGAAAAACTTCAGCAAACCATTATCCCTGGCAAAAGTCCAGGTTACTGATGCATTCTGGAAAAAAGAGATGGAGCTTGTCCGCACCGAAGTAATTCCGTATCAGTGGAATGCCTTAAATGACAATGTTCCGGGAGCAGCACCGAGCTTCTGTATGCGGAACTACCGCCGCGCCGGTGAAGTTGAAAAAGAGCGGAAAGCAAAAGGAGACAAATTTGTTCAGATCAAATATCCGCTGGATACTTTTGAGACACTGCCGAAGGATGGCAAAATGGACGGAAGATTTTATGGCTTCCTGTTCCAGGATACCGATTTTACCAAATGGGTGGAGGCAGTTGCGTACTCCCTGACACAGCATCCCGATCCGGAGCTGGAAAAAACGGCAGATGAAGCAATTGAAGCTGTCTGCGCAGCACAGAGAGAAGACGGATACCTCGATACCTACTATCTGATCAACGATCAGGATATGATTTTTACAAACCTTAAGGACAACCATGAGCTGTACTGCTTCGGTCATCTGACGGAAGGCGCCGTAGCCTATTATCAGGCGACCGGAAAAGACCGTCTCTTAAAAGCAGCAGAGCGTTTCGCGGACTTTATTGCCAGCAAACTCGGTCACGGCGAGGGTAAAAAAGCAGGTTATCCTGGTCACGAAATTGCAGAGATGGCTCTGATGCGTCTCTATGATCTGACCGGCGAGCAGAAGTATCTCGATCTTGCAAAATACTTCATCGACGAGCGCGGAACAAAACCATACTATTACGATATCGAGCGCGGTCTGACCTGCCCGGAGGGCGAGGAACGATATAGCTACAATCAGGCAAACCGCCCGGTGCGTCAGCAGGATGAGGTGCAGGGGCACTCCGTACGCGCCGTATATCTCTATTCCGGCATGGCGGATGTGGCAAGGGCAACGCAGGATGAGAGCCTGCTGAAAGCCTGTGAAACTCTCTGGAACAACATGGTGCATCAGAAAATGTACGTCACCGGCGGAATCGGTGCCACTCATATAGGAGAGGCATTCTCTTTCAACTATGACCTGCCAAACGATACCGCTTACGCAGAGACCTGTGCATCCATCGGTCTTGTGTTCTTTGCTCGCCGCATGCTGGAGATTCAGGCAAAAGCAGAGTACGCGGATGTGATGGAATTAGCCCTCTACAATGGCGTTCTCTCCGGAATGGCGCTCGACGGAAAGAGCTTCTTCTATGTCAATCCGCTGGAGGTACTGCCGGAGGCATGCCACAAGGATGAGCGGAAATTCCATGTAAAACCGATCCGCCAGAAATGGTTCGGCTGTGCCTGCTGCCCTCCGAACCTGGCAAGAACGGTAAGCTCAGTTGCATCTTACGCATACACGGAAAACGACACAACCCTGTTTGTCCACTTGTACATGGGTGGAACAGTGGAAGGAGAAAAAGTAAAAGCATCCATCACTTCCGAATTCCCGTGGGACGGCCATGTTTCCGTGACCTGCGAGAGCGATACCAAAGAGCCGTACACCTTTGCATTCCGCATCCCGGGATGGTGTGCTTCTTATGAAAAAGAGATTCCAAAAGGCGCAGAATTGGAAGAAAAAGACGGGTATCTGTATGTGACAAAAGTATGGGCGAAGGGTGAGACGATCCGCCTGAACTTCCCGATGGAAATCCAGTTTTTGGCATCCAATCCGCTTGTACGCGAGGACGCCGGCCGTGTTGCCGTAAAACGAGGACCGGTTGTTTACTGTATGGAAGAAGCAGACAACGGAAAGAATCTGCATTTGACAAAACTCTGTGTGAATGGTGAAAAAACCGCAGAAGCAGCCGATGAGCTGGGCGAGCACTTTGTGTGCGTAACGGCCGAGGGACGTCGCATGAAGCTGGGCGATGCGGAAAAACAGCCGCTGTATCATCTGTATCAGAAAGAGGAAGAGGAAAAGACGAAACTGAAGCTGATTCCATATTATATGTGGAACAACCGAGGTGAGGGCGAAATGCAGGTATGGATCCGCGCATGTGAATGATTTTATTAAAGAAGAAATAAAAAACTCCGGAAAAGGGATGGCTCCTGATGCAGCCTCCCCTTTTTTCCGGAGTTCTTGTTATGCCAAAATATGAGAATCCTGCAAAAAAGAAAGTGAATTTTTTGCAGGATTCTTTGTGCTATTGGTACAGATTATTTTCTGCTTCTCATAGAAAGACTGCCGAAAGCAGAAGAAACGGCGGGCAGAATCACGAGGACGACTGCAAGGACAATCATTCGATCCACAAAGTCTGTCATGGCCTGTACAACGCAGACAGAGAGAGTCAGATTCATACCGAGGCTGTGAAGCAGCTGCACCAGCACAGTGGAGCCGGAGGAAGTAATTCCACCGAAAACAACCGCGGTGATTGTGGAACTTACCACAGTACCCGGAAGTGAGATCACAAGCGCTGCCGGAAACAGCTTCCAGCCCATGGAGCGGAGGGAAAGACTCTCGCTGCGGGATCCTGCCGTATGGGACGGGCGGAGTCTGCGGAATACAAGGCCGGCAACGAGACCGATGACAAGCTGCACCGGAATATAGTAAAACGCATAGACATCACTCGTCATGCCGGAAATGAGTCCGGAGATCAGTCCCGGAACGAGGCCTGCAGCAGGTCCGAACAGAGCGGCTGCCAGAACTGTTCCGATGGAGTCCAGATAAACCGGAAGACGCAGCAGCAGAGCAATGGTACCGCCGAGAATATTGATGACACCGCAGAGCGCGAGTGTCGTGAGTTTTAACGTACGGTTAGTATTCATCATGCCTCGCCTCCCTTCTGAAACATCGTCTCATGTGGGAAGACCGGCGGTGCGGTGAGAATCTGGTCGAGAACCGGTGCGGATTCCTCCTGCGGCACGCCGAGAACGCGCTCAAAGAACATCAGGAAGAAACGGCGCACATCGACCTGCGTCAGAATGTGGCTGTTCGGTGCTTTCTGATAAAAATTCATGGCATCCACAACCGTCTGTCCGATGCAGAGACCTCCGGTTTCTACCTGCGTATACGCATCAAAACCGCTGCAGAGCGACGGATCCACAAGATAAGCGGCCGCGAGCGGATCGTTGATCACGCATCCGATGACCTTTTCCTGTTTCCAGTGGAAATCAAAGTAGAAGCGCGTCAGCTCCTCAATGCGGGTTCCGACTCCTGGATTTACGCACTTCATATATTCCACAAGATTCGGCGTCAGGACAATTTTTCGTGTGACATCCAACCCGATCATATGAAGCTTTTTGCCTGCAAGCTGCGGCAGCTCGGAAAACGCGCGGAATACTTCGGCTGCGGCATCCGGGTCGCACCAGTAATTGTACTCGGCAACCGGGGAGCAGTTTCCATGGCTCTTATAGCTTCCGCCCATGGAGACAAGAGCCGTCAGGTTTGTCAGGCACTCCGGTGCGCGGGAGATGACTTTTGCAAGGTTCGTCATCGGTCCGAGGGCAAGAATGGTAACATCAGGGGTTGCTTTTAAGGTTTCGATCAGGAAAGAAACAGCGTCCTTGTTGGGCGTAAGGCCTTCGGCATCCGGCCAGCCCGATTCGCCGAGACCGTCCATGCCGTGGGTGTCCATCGCGTCCACGTAGTCGCGGACCAGAGGCGTCTCCTCGCCGACATAAACCGGGACATCTGGTTTTCCAATCATAGAAAGAATTTTGAGGGCATTTTTAGCGCCCATAGAAGCGGGTACATTTCCGCTGACTGTGGTGATGCCGACAAGATCCAGCTCTTTCGAAGCCGCGGCAAGCATCAGGGCGAGAGAATCGTCGATGCCCGGATCACAGTCGATGACCAGTTTTCTTGCATTCATTTTCCAATCTCCTTTGATGAAAATTTTGAGATACTTGGTTTTTTATACTGGGAAGTTCACGAACCAGTCCGGACACCCGCAAAAAGACGGGAAAATCCGATTGCATAAATGCACGGGAAAGAGTATAGCACAGATAAAAAAAAAAATCCAGTAAAACAAACCTTGCCTGTTTTGAAAAAATCGGTTATGGTATAGAAAAGCATACAGCAAATGAGAACATGGGAGAAAAGAAAATGGCAGATGGATTTTTAGCACCAACTGGGAAATTCTATCCCAAAACAGAAAATTTTCATGCGCAGACCGCGCGGGCGATTTTAGGTCAGGACGGCCAGACGGACGAGCCGATCCAGGAGCTTTTACGTCGCGGTTATATTTTATTTGTAGGATTCCACAAACCAGGCGAACCGGAAAATCTCCATGCCGATATGGATTACGTCCTCGGCGGACCGGGGTATCCGGCGACCGAAGGGCAGAAGGCCTGGATTGCAGAACATACGGAAGAGCTGTCGAGAAAGCAGCAGTTTGACATCAACAACGACGAGACAAACTTTGAGAACTTTTACATCAGCAATGTCCGCATGTTTCCCTGGTGCAAAGGGTGTGCCGAAGAGAAAGCGCGTGACCTCTGGGGCAATGCACAGAGCGAGGAGAAGCCGAAGCGGTGTGATGCGTGTCCGGCCTTCAGGAACCGTCCGCTTTAACGAAAAACAGAAAATGTCAGAAAATAATCTGGTGAGATTATAATAGGAAGAAAAAATACTTTTGCACAGTAATGCATCAATGGGGGAAATCCGCAGAAGCCGCGTAAATACGCGATTTTTTGCGAATTTCCCCCTTGACTTTTGAAAGGACAGACGCTATAATAAACGAGCGTGCGTAAAAGACTGTTTTTTGTGCGCGCAAAAGCTGCAAAGCAATTATGTTGAACTAAAGCAGCCGTATGAAACCCCGTGGGACACACGGAGAAATCTATCAGGAGGTGAAATGGAATGCCAACATTCAACCAGTTAGTAAGAAAAGGCCGTGAGACTTCCGTAAAGAAATCTACCGCGCCGGCACTGCAGAAAAGCTACAATTCTCTGAGAAAGAAATCCACAGATATGTCTTCTCCTCAGAAGAGAGGTGTGTGCACAGCTGTTAAAACTGCTACACCGAAAAAACCTAACTCAGCTCTTCGTAAAATCGCCAGAGTTCGTCTTTCCAACGGAATCGAAGTAACAAGTTACATCCCAGGAGAAGGTCACAACCTTCAGGAGCACAGCGTTGTTCTGATCCGTGGAGGAAGAGTTAAGGACCTGCCAGGTACCAGATACCACATCATCCGTGGTACACTTGATACTGCAGGTGTTGCTAACAGAAAACAGGCCCGTTCTAAATACGGTGCTAAGAGACCGAAAAAGAAATAATTAAGTAAAACGAGTTCGAGATATATCTAGTATCACAAAAAAAGCGAAATGTTGTGCGTTATTCCATAAATCCCCACGGCTGCGGATTTATAGAGAATTTACACGCGCGGACATACTGCAAATAAGTGTGAGTACCGATGATTTAATCGAATGATGGTTAAGGAGGGAAGTAACGTGCCACGTAAAGGACATACTCAGAAAAGAGATGTTTTAGCAGATCCGTTATACAATAACAAAGTGGTAACCAAGCTGATCAACAACATCATGCTGGATGGTAAGAGAGGCGTTGCCCAGAAAATCGTATACGGCGCATTTGCTAAAGTAGAAGAAAAAGCTGGAAAACCAGCAATCGAAGTATTTGAAGAAGCAATGAACAATATCATGCCGGTTCTTGAAGTAAAAGCAAGACGTATCGGTGGTGCTACTTATCAGGTACCGATCGAGGTAAGACCGGACAGACGTCAGGCTCTTGGCCTTCGTTGGCTGACCGCTTATTCTCGTAAGAGAGGCGAGCGTACCATGGAAGACAGACTGGCAAACGAGATTCTGGATGCATCTAACAACACAGGTGCTTCTGTGAAGAAGAAAGAAGAAGTTCATAAGATGGCAGAGGCTAACAAGGCATTTGCTCACTACAGATTCTAAGAGGAGGAAAATCCGTTGGCTGGAAGAGAATATCCATTAGAGAGAACCAGAAACATTGGTATTATGGCTCACATCGATGCAGGTAAAACAACCCTGACCGAGCGTATCCTGTACTATACCGGTGTTAACTACAAGATTGGTGATACTCACGAAGGAACTGCTACCATGGACTGGATGGAACAGGAGCAGGAGCGTGGTATCACAATTACTTCAGCTGCTACAACCTGCCACTGGACTCTGGAAGAGAACTGCAAGCCGAAACCGGGCGCTCTTGAGCACCGTATCAACATCATTGATACCCCAGGCCACGTTGACTTTACCGTAGAGGTAGAGCGTTCTCTTCGTGTACTGGACGGCGCTGTCGGCGTGTTCTGTGCAAAAGGTGGTGTAGAGCCTCAGTCTGAGAACGTATGGCGTCAGGCTGATACCTACAACGTACCGCGTATGGCATTCATCAACAAGATGGACATCCTTGGTGCTGACTTCTACAACGCTGTAGATCAGATCAAGACCAGACTTGGTAAAAATGCTATCTGCCTTCAGCTTCCAATTGGTAAGGAAGATGAATTCAAGGGAATTATCGATCTGTTCGAGATGAAAGCTTACATCTACAACGACGATAAGGGCGATGATATCTCCATCGTTGATATCCCGGAAGATATGAAAGACGACGCTGAGCTGTATCACACCGAGCTGGTAGAGAAAATCTGCGAGCTGGATGATGAGCTGATGATGCGTTATCTGGATGATGATATCCCGTCTGTAGACGAGATGAAAGCAGTTCTGCGTAAAGCTACCTGCGAGTGTACAGCTGTACCGGTATGCTGCGGTTCTGCATACAGAAACAAAGGTGTTCAGAAACTCCTGGACGCTATTCTTGAGTACATGCCGGCTCCGACCGATATCCCGCCAATCGAGGGTACCGATCTGGACGGAAACCCGATCGTAAGACATTCTTCCGATGACGAGCCGTTCTCCGCACTGGCATTCAAGATTATGACAGACCCATTCGTTGGTAAGCTGGCATACTTCCGTGTGTATTCAGGAACCATGAACTCCGGTTCTTACGTACTGAATGCAACAAAAGATAAAAAAGAGCGTGTTGGACGTATCCTTCAGATGCATGCAAACAAACGTATGGAGCTGGATAAAGTTTACTCCGGTGACATTGCAGCTGCAATCGGATTCAAGTTCACCACAACAGGTGATACCATCTGCGACGAGCAGCATCCGGTAATCCTTGAGTCTATGGAGTTCCCGGAGCCGGTTATCGAGCTGGCTATCGAGCCTAAGACAAAAGCAGGCCAGGGCAAACTGGGCGAGTCCCTTGCAAAACTGGCTGAGGAGGATCCGACCTTCCGTGCACACACCAATCAGGAAACTGGTCAGACCATCATCGCTGGTATGGGTGAGCTGCATCTGGAAATCATCGTTGACCGTCTGCTTCGTGAGTTCAAAGTAGAGGCTAACGTAGGTGCTCCGCAGGTTGCATACAAAGAGACCATTACCAAACCGGCAGACATCGACAGCAAAT
This sequence comes from Fusicatenibacter saccharivorans, assembly GCF_027667425.1. NCBI lineage: Bacteria > Bacillati > Bacillota > Clostridia > Lachnospirales > Lachnospiraceae > Fusicatenibacter > Fusicatenibacter saccharivorans. The sequence goes on along the minus strand of NZ_JAQEGR010000014.1, from coordinate 29,914 downwards.
ATGCAAAACAGTCTGGTGGACGTGGACAGTATGGTCACTGTAAAGTTAAATTCGAGCCTATGGATGCAAACGGCGAAGAGATTTACAAATTCGAGTCTACCGTTGTCGGTGGAGCTATTCCGAAAGAGTATATCCCGGCTGTAGGCGAAGGTATCGAAGAGGCTATGAAAGCCGGTATCCTGGGAGGCTTCCCGGTAGTCGGTGTTCATGCAAATGTATACGACGGATCTTATCATGAGGTCGATTCTTCTGAGATGGCATTCCACATTGCTGGTTCTCTGGCATTCAAGGAAGCTATGCAGAAGGGTGCTCCGGTTCTTCTTGAGCCTATCATGAAAGTCGAAGTTTCCACTCCGGAAGATTACATGGGTGATGTTATCGGTGATATCAACTCCCGTCGTGGTCGTATCGAGGGTATGGATGACATCGGCGGCGGAAAGATGATCCGTGGATTCGTACCGCTGGCTGAAATGTTCGGTTACGCAACAGACCTTCGTTCTAAAACTCAGGGACGTGGTAACTACTCCATGTTCTTTGATAAATACGAGCAGGTTCCGAAAAACGTACAGGAAAAAGTTCTGTCTGCAAAAGCAAAATAATGTAAGAAAAATAATCGGGTGTGCAGCTGTCAAAGGCTGCACAGCCTAAAAGTATTATTTTTCTGAGATTTCCCTTGCAAATAAGACGGAAATGCAATATAATCAGACTTAGCAGGTTTACGATTCAGGTGGGTTCCTGCCACCAATTTAGTCTCAAAAAAGCCCACTGGGCGCAATTTTAAGGAGGACATTTTAAAATGGCTAAAGCTAAATTTGAAAGAACAAAACCGCATTGTAACATTGGTACCATCGGCCACGTTGACCATGGTAAAACAACTCTGACCGCAGCTATCACAAAAGTACTTTCTACCAGAGTAGAAGGAAACACTGCTGAGAACTTCGAAGATATCGATAAAGCTCCGGAAGAGAGAGAGCGTGGTATCACAATCTCTACTGCACACGTTGAGTATCAGACAGAGAAAAGACACTATGCACACGTTGACTGCCCAGGCCATGCTGACTATGTAAAGAACATGATCACTGGTGCTGCACAGATGGACGGAGCTATCCTTGTAGTAGCTGCTACAGACGGTGTTATGGCTCAGACAAAAGAGCACATCCTTCTGTCCCGTCAGGTAGGTGTACCTTACATCGTTGTATTCATGAACAAATGCGATATGGTAGACGACGAAGAGCTGCTTGAGCTGGTAGACATGGAGATCCGTGAGCTGCTGAACGAGTATGACTTCCCGGGAGATGACACTCCGATCATCCAGGGTTCTGCTCTGAAAGCTCTGGAAGATCCGGCTGGCCCATGGGGAGATAAAATCATGGAGCTTATGGATGCAGTAGATAGCTGGATCCCGGATCCGCAGCGTGACACAGATAAAGACTTCATCATGCCTGTAGAGGACGTATTCACCATCACTGGTCGTGGTACTGTTGCTACTGGCCGTGTTGAGGCTGGTGTTCTTCATCTGAATGAGGAAGTTGAAATCGCAGGTCTGAAAGAAGAGACCAAGAAAACTGTTGTAACTGGTATCGAGATGTTCCGTAAACTCCTCGATGAGGCTCAGGCTGGTGATAACATCGGTGCTCTGCTTCGTGGTGTTCAGAGAACAGAGATCGAAAGAGGACAGGTTCTGGCTAAACCAGGTACCGTTCACTGCCATACCAAATTTACCGCTCAGGTATACGTTCTGACAAAAGACGAGGGTGGCCGTCATACTCCATTCTTCAACAACTATCGTCCGCAGTTCTACTTCCGTACAACTGACGTAACAGGTGTTATCACTCTTCCGGAAGGAACTGAGATGTGCATGCCTGGCGATAACGTAGAGATGACCATCGAACTGATCCACCCGATCGCTATGGATCAGGGTCTTACCTTCGCTATCCGTGAGGGTGGCCGTACCGTTGGATCAGGCCGTGTTGCTACTCTGATCGACTAATTATCGGTAGACTATTCTAAATAAAATATAATTGTATCGAAAGATACTTGTGCTCAAACGTAAGAGACCCCGGCGCCGTAAGGCGACCGGGGTTTTTCTGTCTGTATATAGATGATCAAGAACCGCAAAAGTTGAGAGCTGCAAAACAACCGTATGTAATTCCAATCGAAGCAGGTGCCCATACGATTGCGATTACAAGAAAGCCTATGGGAAAAATCGGAGCCGGTGATGTTGCAAATGCAGCCTTTGGAGCTGCTCTTGGCGGCGGACTGGGAGCTGTTTTAGGCGGCCATTTAGGCAAAAAGGCAGTTGGAGAAGATGGATTAAAAAATGCAAAAGTAATAGAGGCCCATGAGGGGGAAACATTTTCTTGTGATGTAAAAGCAGATCTTCGCGGAATGCCGAAGGTTACGTGGATGTAAGATAAAAAAATAAGAAAAAAGAAGAATTCCTGTGCGGAAATACTGCATGGGAATTCTTCTTTTTGATCTTCTGAAAGAAGAACAGAAATTTGAGAAAAGACAGAGAATTTCTTACAGAAGCTGAATATTCATCACATCCATCACCTCTCGTGTCTCCATCGGCCATACCGAGCACTGTACCTCTCCGATGTGCGCTTTGCGCAGGAAAAACATACAGATACGGGACTGTCCGATACCGCCGCCGATTGTCTGCGGGAGAGTGCCGTTCAGAATAGATTTCTGGAAGGGAAGCTTCGCGCGGGACTGGCATCCGCACTCCTTTAACTGGGCGCGGAGAGCATCTGCGTTGACGCGGATACCCATGGAGGAGAGCTCAAGGGCGATGTCAAGCACTGGATAATAAACGATCAGATCGCCGTTTAAGGACCAGTCGTCGTAGTCCGGGGAACGTCCGTCCTGACGCTCTCCGGAAGCAAGCACGCCGCCGATCTGCATAATAAAGACAGCACCTTTTTCTTTGGTGATTGTATACTCTCTTTCCTTTGGAGTCAGATCCGGATAGCGATCCTCAAGTTCCTGGGAAGTGATAAAGAAAATTTCATCCGGCAGAATGGTTTCGATGTAGTCGTACTGGTCTGCCATATGTTTTTCCGTGTTTTTCAGTGCCTCATAGATATCTTTTACGGTACTCTTTAAGAAATCAAGATTGCGTTCTTCCGGGGACATGATTTTTTCCCAGTCCCACTGATCCACGTAAACGGAGTGAATGTTGTCGGTCACCTCGTCCTGGCGGATGGCGTTCATATCGGTGTAGATGCCTTCTCCCTCAGAGAAGCCGTATTTGTGAAGCGCGTACCGTTTCCATTTTGCCAGAGACTGAACAATTTCAGCGGTTTTCTTGGTACCCTGATCCTTTAACTCAAAAGAAACCGGGTGTTCTACGCCATTCAGATTGTCATTCAAGCCGGTTTCCGGCTGTACAAAAAGCGGAGCTGTTACACGGAGCAGATGCAGACGATGTGTCAGCTCGTGCTGGAAATAATCCTTTACTGTTTTAATCGCCACCTGTGTATCGTGGAGGTTTAATGCAGATTTGTAACCCTGCGGAATAATAATTTCTCCCATTACTTTAAAACCCTCTTGTTTTAGATTTGCTTTTCGAATCACGCCTTCTCAAAAAGCTTCAAATTTAGTTTACCATGTTTTCCATGGAAAGCAAGGAAAAGATACGAAAAAACCAAAGATAGTAAAGAATTTTTTCGACATAATTTTTTTGCTGAAATTCTCCCCGGAAATACGAATTTTTCCGAAAATCAGAGCGCTTATGAAAGAGGCGGAATTATTCGGAAACCCACTGGCGCAGAAACGCTGCGGACTGTTCGATGAACGATAACTGATCCGGCGCATCGAAATGCTCGATGGCGAGATAACCGTCGTAATCGCACGCTTCTAAATCTGTAAGAAGCTTTGCCATCGGCAGATATCCCGTTCCGGCCGGTGTCTGGCCAAGGCCGCGGCAGAAACGTCCGTGAACGAGCGGGCTTTCGGCACGATCCTTACAGTGAACATGGACAATATAATCCTTCAGAAGCCAGGCAGCATACGAAACATCCTCATCACTGAAAGCAAAATTTCCGATATCAAGCGTATACCGCAGCCCCGGCACGTGCTCCATAAACCAGAGCAGCGGATATGTGCGTGCAAACGGCTGTAAAAAACCGTCAAAGTCCTCTAAGGTAATCGTAACGCCACGCAAAGCCGCATATTCGGCGAGTGAGGAAAGCGCATGTACCATATTTTGAATCGATTTGTTTTCGGCCATAAAAGTACTCGTTGCCTCATAGGTGCTGCTGCAGGCTGCAAGCTCTGCCGCTTCGGCAGTTTCAAGCGCGCCTGCAACAAACAGGACACGCGAAACCTGCTGCGATGCCGCAGTATCGAGCATCTGCTGTGCTCTGCCAAGATCCGTATCATGGGAAAAATCAAAGGTTTCATGCATACAGCTGATCACCAGCCCCGCATCGGAAAGCATCGGGGCAATGACCTCTTTTTCTGATGCAAACAGACTGTAGTTCATCTCAACAGCCGAAATTCCCTGATCCCTGCAGAACGCGAGCACTTCCGGAATCGTCTTACCGGATTGCTCACACGCCTGTAGAATGTGTTCGTAAAAAACGGAAAGCTTTCTCATATAACATTTCCTCCTGATTTATGCAATGTGTACGCAGATTCCATCCGCGTATTGCAGAACATTTTTGATCGTGAAATCAGACCCCTGTTTTGAAAAAATCAAACGGGATACAGATATCGGTAAACTGCAGTTGCTATTTTTCGTGTGAAGAAAGATACACTTCCTCTGTAGATGGATTCACCCATGCATTATCCAGTGGTGCCGGTCTTCGTACTACAGGAACGCACCAGCGCACCCCGTTTTTGATAATCTTCTGAATCACCGGCATATGGTAAATGGGGTATTCCTCGTGTCCCGGCTGAAAATAGAAAATTTTGCCCAGCCCACGTGTAAAGGTGCATCCGCTGCGGAACACCTCACCGCCTGCAAACCATCCCGTAAATACCACATCATCCGGTTTGGGAATATCAAAAAACTCCCCGTACATCTCTTCCTCCGGAATATCCACCCATGCCGGAATTCCCTGCGCGATCGGATGGGTCGGACACGTACAGAACAGTCTCTCACGATCCCCATGCCGCCACCGAAGCGTCATACTTGTTCCGAGAAGCTTCCGCATAATCTTGGAATAATGCCCTGAATGCAGAACTACCAGCCCCATTCCGGCCAGCACATGACGCCGAACCCGCTCGGCCACATCGTCCGAGAACTCCTCCTGCAGCATATGATTCCAGAACACCAGCACATCGGTATTTGCCAGCACTTCTTCCGTCAGCCCATGCTCCTTCTCGTCAAACACAGCTGTCCGAACCGAAAGCTCCTCCTCTTGTCTCAGAAACTTTGCAATACAGGTGTGAATCCCGTCCGGATAAATCTCTTTCACTTTCTCCTGCGTTCGCTCATGCTGAAACTCATTCCAGACCGTAACTCGTATCATTCGTCCATCCTCCTTCTATAAGAAAAAAATGTATCATTTTCAAAAAATTATCGATAGCAAATCTTGAAAATAATGAAAAAAGCAGTCGTTCACACTCTGCGGTACTGAATTTTTGCGTTATTTTCTGGCCTTACTATAAATTATACTCGTGCTATACCAATATTTCAATTCACAAATTCCTTGACATCCCCTCCGAAATCCCGTATACTAAACAATGCGCAGCCGGGGAGATAGCGGTGCCCTGTACCCGCAATCCGCTACAGCGGGGGTGATGCCAATCCGAGGGCTCTTTCATTGCGAAGCTGCCTTCTATAAGTGACGTTGACGTCTGGGTCTTACGCAACAGGACTCCATGAACCGTGTCAGGGCAGGAATGCAGCAGCACTAAGTGGAATCTCCTGTGTGCCGTGAGGGTGCCTGGGCCGAGTAGGCTGTAGGAGTAACGTTCGTGGTGAGAGTTCGAAGTGCGGCGCGCATAAAAAAGAAAATCCAAGGAAGCCTGAACCCCAGACTTCCTTTTTTCGTACAAAAAATAGAAACTCCCGCGCTTTCTTCCCCCGAACTATTGTGAGAACGAAAAAAATAGGGTATAATGTAAACATTCCATAATACTGCCAAGAAACAAGAAGCAGTCGTGAAAATCTAATAAAGAACAGGATGGGAAAAGTCATATGTTAAGAATTGGTCTGTTAACAAGCGGCGGAGACTGCCAGGCATTAAATGCGACCATGCGCGGAGTCGTAAAAGGCCTTGCAAACAATGTAAAAGATCTCGAAGTATACGGATTCATGAACGGCTATAAAGGCCTCATCTACAGCGATTACCGCATGCTCAGTGCAAAAGATTTTTCCGGTATATTAACACAGGGAGGAACTATTCTCGGAACCTCACGTCAGCCGTTTAAGCTGATGCGTACCCCGGATGCAAACGGTCTGGACAAAGTGGAAGCAATGAAGCATACCTACCACAAGCTCCTTCTGGACTGCCTTGTCATTCTTGGCGGAAACGGAACCCAGAAAACAGCAAACCTCTTGAGAGAGGAAGGACTGAATATTATCCATCTTCCGAAAACCATCGATAATGATATCTACGGAACGGATATGACCTTCGGTTTCTACAGTGCCGTCAATATTGCATCCGATGCGATCGACTGCATCCATACAACAGCCTCCTCTCACCAGAGAGTTTTTATCGTAGAGGTTATGGGTCATAAAGTAGGCTGGCTGACGCTGTACGCCGGAATCGCAAGCGGCGCAGACGTTATCCTGATTCCGGAAATTCCATACGATATTGAAAAAGTATGCGAGGCCATCAACAGACGAAAAGAGCGCGGAAGCGGATTCACCATTCTTGCCGTTGCCGAGGGTGCAATTGCAAAAGAAGACGCAGCACTTCCGAAGAAAGAGCTGAAAAAACGTCAGGAAGAAATCGCAAAGAAATACCCGTCCGTATCCTACAAGATCGCAGAAGAAATCGAGGCAAAGACAGGCATGGAAATCCGCGTCACCGTACCGGGCCACATGCAGCGAGGCGGCAGCCCGTGTCCGTATGACCGTGTCCTTTCCACAAGACTCGGATCCGAGGCAGCACAGCTTATTCTGGACAAACAGTACGGCTACATGGTCGGAATGGTCAACGGAAAAGTAAAGAAAATTCCGCTGGGCGAGTGCGCCGGAAAATTAAAGACCGTAGATCCGAATGCACAGGAAGTCCTGCAGGCAAAACGGATGGGAATCAGCTTCGGCGATTGATGCGTTCCCGAAAAAGGCAAGGAAAAAGAACGGAGGCCTTAAAGCAAGAACAACAAGGTCTCCGTTCTTCTGTTGCACTGCTGTCCAAAAGAAACTGCCGGCGGCAGGCTTCCATGCCGATGCAATAAAAGGAGAAAAATTTTATGAGCTATACTGCTCTGTACCGAAAATTCCGTCCTTCCACCTTTGAGGATGTAAAAGGACAGGATCACATTGTAACAACATTAAAAAATCAGATCCGCGCGGACCGCATCGGTCATGCGTATCTGTTCTGCGGAACCCGCGGAACAGGAAAAACGACGATCGCCAAGATTCTCGCCCGCTCGGTCAACTGCGAACATCCCGTGGACGGAAGCCCGTGCAACGAATGTCCGACGTGTAAGGCGATTCTGGCGGGCGTTTCCACGAACGTCATCGAGATCGATGCGGCATCGAACAACGGTGTCGACAACATCCGTGAAATCCGTGAGGAGGTAGCCTACCGGCCGACACAGGGACGGTATAAAGTCTATATCATCGACGAGGTGCATATGCTTTCTACCGGAGCGTTCAATGCACTCTTAAAAACCCTGGAGGAGCCGCCGTCCTATGTCATCTTCATTCTGGCGACCACAGAGGCAAACAAAATCCCGGTGACGATCCTTTCCAGATGCCAGCGGTACGATTTCCGCCGCATCACGATCGACACCATCGCGGCGCGTCTTGGTGAACTGATGGAAAAAGAGGGCGTGGACGTCGAAGAAAAAGCCATCCGCTACGTCGCAAAGGCGGGCGACGGCTCCATGCGAGACGCGTTAAGCCTCCTGGACCAGTGCATCGCCTTCTACCTCGGGCAGAAGCTGACGTACGATAAAGTTCTTGAAGTTCTCGGAACTGTTGATACCGAAATCTTCAGCCAGATGCTCCGCACGATCCTCGCCGGGGATGTAACGGGAAGCATCCGCACGCTGGAAACCCTTTTAAACCGCGGAAAAGAGCTGGGACAGTTCGTTACCGACTTTACGTGGTATCTGCGGAATCTGCTGTTGGTAAAAAGCGCAGATGAAACCGAAGAACTGCTCGACGTCTCTACAGAAAACCTGAAGCTCTTAAAAGAAGAGAGCACGATGGTAGACGATGAGACGCTGATCCACTATATCCGCGTTTTATCCGAGCTCTCCGGCCAGCTCCGCTATGCGGCGCAGAAGCGCGTGCTCGTTGAGGTGGCGCTCGTCAAACTCTGTAAACCGCAGATGGAGCAGAACATCGAATCCGTGCTGGAACGGCTTAGGATTCTCGAAGAAAAAATGGAGCGCGGAATCCCGATGATGGTGACAAATGCACCGGGAACAGGAAACGGCAGTGCAGGAGGCTCCGGAGCGGCCGGAGACGGCTATGCGGCGGCAGAAACACCGCAGAGTGCACCGGCACCAGTGAAAGCTGCACCGGCGGATTTACAGCGCATCAGCGCGTCCTGGAAGGCAATTGTCGGCCAGACAAGCGGCATGTTCCGCCAGTTTCTGCAGAGCGCCGTTCCGAAATACAACAGCGAGACGGGCGACGCCAAACTGTTTGTTGAGTTTGCAGACCAGCTCGCATCCATCTACGTTGAGCGGCCGGAGGCAGCCGATGAGATCCGCACCATTATTGAACAGATGACTGGAAAAACCGTAGAGGTCCAGCTCATTTTAGCAGACCAGCATGCAAACGCCGCGCTCTCCACGATTTCCGTGGATGATGCACTGACGCAGGCGATTCATGGAATCCCGGTCGAGGAGGACGACGAGAGCGACTTCGACGACGGGGAAGAATAAATTAAAAACAAATTTTTCAGGAGGATATTACCCATGGCAAAAAGAGGAGGATTCCCGGGAGGAATGCCGGGCAACATGAACAATCTGATGAAGCAGGCTCAGAAAATGCAGAAGCAGATGGAAGAGAACCAGAAAGCACTGGAGGAGAAAGAGTTCACTGCGACAGCAGGCGGCGGAGCCGTAGAAGTAACCATTTCCGGTAAAAAAGAAGTAACCAAAGTTAAAATCAGCGAAGATGCCGTAGATCCGGACGACGTAGAAATGCTCGAGGATCTGATCATGGCAGCAACCAACGAAGCACTGCGCAAAGTTGAGGACGAGGCAGCCAAAGCTATGGGCAAACTTGCCGGCGGACTCGGCAGCATGGGCGGAGGATTCCCGTTCTGATGGATTACTACAGCGGATACATCAATCAGTTGATCGAGCAGCTGTCCCATCTGCCTGGCATCGGTGTGAAAACCGCACAGCGACTGGCCTTTCATATTATGAATATGCCAGCCGACCAGGCAAAACGGCTGGCCGATTCGATCACAGAAGCAAAATCCCACGTCCAGTACTGCAAGTGCTGCCAGACCCTGACCGACAAAGAGCTGTGCCCGATCTGCGCAAATGTCAAGCGCGACCACAGCGTGATCATGGTGGTGGAGACGACGCAGGATCTTGCGGCATATGAAAAAACCGGAAAATACGACGGCGTTTACCACGTCCTGCACGGGGCCATCTCCCCGATGCTGGGGATTGGGCCGGACGACATCCGGTTAAAAGAGCTGATGCAGCGCCTCCAGGGCGATGTCTCGGAGGTTATCGTTGCCACGAACTCCAGCCTGGAGGGCGAGACAACGGCCATGTACATCAGCAAGCTGATCAAGCCGACCGGCATCAAGGTGACGCGGATTGCAAGCGGTGTTCCGGTGGGCGGCGATCTGGAAAATATTGACGAAGTCACCCTTCTGCGTGCGTTAGAGGGCAGAACGGAGCTGTAATTATGGGCAGAAAAAAAGTGACATCCAGTGATGTCGCAGCAGCCTCAGGCGTATCCCAGGCGACGGTCTCCATGATCCTGAACCGGCGGGAAAACGTTTCGTTCTCGCGGGAAACCGTAGAAAAAGTGGAGGCGGCGGCAAAAGAGCTGGGCTACCAGATTCCGCGGCGGAAGATGAGAAGAGAGTCGAACGGCAACAAGCTGATCGTCGTCTTCTGTCCGACGCTGACGAATCCTTACTATGTGATGCTGCTGCACGGCATCGAAGAAGTTGCAAAAGAGAAGAATTACGGGGTCTTTGTCTGCAATACGCAGAGGGACCTGAAAATCGAAGAGAATTATCTTCGGATGATGAAGAGTGTGCGCCCGCGCGGCATTATCTACACCTGCAATCCGAGCAGAAGCTGCAAGGAAAAAGTGGAGGAGCTGGCCGCGGAGATTCCGCTTGTCATCATCAACAACCGAGAAGAACTGCTGGAAATTGATGCGGTCGAGCTGAACAATGCAAAACCCGGCAGGCTGATGGCACGCCACCTGCTGGAACTGGGACACCGGCATGTGGCGTTTGTTTCACCTCCGCTGACTTCCAAACAGGGCCAGCGCCTGAAACGCGTGGAGGGCTTTGTGCGCGAGTTTGAGGAGGCAGGATACGGCGACGGCGTGATCGTCAAATCGGCGGATGAGGACCTCGACGAGGTGATCCCGAGCATGGATTCTGAGTACAAGATGGGCTATTATCTGACGAAGGAACTGCTGCGGGAGGACAAGAACCTTACGGCAATCGTCGGCATGAATGATATGATCGCGTTCGGGATCATGGACGCCGTGCTCGAGAGCAAACTGCGCATTCCGGCGGATATTTCCGTAGTGGGATGTGACAACACTGTCTATTCCAGCTTCCGCTCGATTTCCCTGACGACGATCGACCACTATGTGCCATTGAAGGGCCGCGATGCGTGCGATATCATCCTGCGGAAAATCCAGTCTCTTCGGGAAAGCCAGGACGGCAATGAACCCTTAAGCACGTATCATGTCGAGTATGAGCCGAAACTGATCGTGCGGCGCAGCACTTCGTATGCAAGAACCGAAAAATTAAAAAATAAATAGGACGGCTGAAATTATTATTAATAATTTTGAATAAAACAGCTCTGACGCAAACCGGGAAAACACAAAGAAAAGGAAAAACCGGAAAAAATGAGAAAAAATCCGCCAGAATAATTTATAAAATAGTATTTATAAATAATAAAATTAATTAATAAAAATGAGGCAGACTTGACGGAAAAACCAAACATATCTATACTGGAGATAACAGAAAAACGGAGCCGTTCTGCGGAAAACAACAGGCCCCGAAACCTTACGAAAGTATGAATATGGGAGGAAAAACAACATGAGATTTTTCATCGACACAGCAAAAGTAGAGGACATTAAAAAAGCAAACGACATGGGCGTTATCTGCGGCGTTACCACCAACCCGTCCCTGATCGCAAAAGAAGGACGTGACTTCAAAGAGGTCATCAAAGAGATCACCGAGATCGTAGACGGACCGATCAGCGGCGAGGTAAAAGCTACCACAACAGATGCAGAAGGCATGATCAAAGAAGGCCGTGAGATCGCAGCCATCCATCCAAACATGGTTGTTAAAATCCCGATGACCGTAGAAGGACTCAAAGCTGTTAAAGTTCTGAGCGCAGAGGGCATCAAGACAAACGTAACCCTGATCTTCTCCGCAAACCAGGCACTTCTGGCTGCAAGAGCAGGTGCAACTTATGTTTCCCCATTCCTTGGAAGACTCGATGACATCAGCACCCGCGGCGTTGATCTGATCCGTGAAATCGTTGAGATCTTCGACGTAGCCGGCATCGACACCGAGATCATCGCAGCAAGCGTCCGCAACCCGATCCACGTAACCGACTGCGCACTGGCTGGTGCAGACATTGCAACTGTTCCATACAACGTAATCGTGCAGATGACCAAACATCCTCTGACCGACGCCGGAATCGCAAAATTCCAGGCTGACTACAAAGCTGTATTCGGCGAATAAGACCTAAACATGATTGCATAAAAGCTGGAAATATGGTATTGTGAACGAAGTGAACAATAGCGATATTTCCAGCTTTTGATTCCGATCCAACTAAACAAGGAGAAAAGACATGAACAAGTTAGAACTTCAGAAGACGGCCAATGAGATCCGCAAAGGGATCGTCAGCGGCGTTCATGCAGCAAAGGCCGGCCATCCGGGCGGATCTCTGTCTGCAGCCGATATTTTCACGTATCTGTATTTTGAAGAAATGAACGTGGATCCGAAAAATCCAAAAGATCCGGACCGCGATCGTTTTGTACTTTCGAAAGGCCACACAGCGCCGGGACTCTACGCAGCACTGGCTGAAAAAGGTTACTTCCCGAAAGAAGACCTGCTGACCCTTCGTCACCTTGGCTCTTACCTGCAGGGACATCCGGATATGAAACATATCCCGGGCGTTGATATGTCAAGCGGTTCCCTCGGACAGGGAATCTCCGCAGCAGTCGGAATGGCACTCGGTGCAAAACTGCAGAACAAAGCATTTCGTGTTTATACACTTCTTGGCGATGGTGAAATCCAGGAAGGTCAGGTCTGGGAGGCAGCCATGTTTGCCGGAGCAAAACATCTGGACAACCTCGTTGTGATCGTAGACAACAACGGACTTCAGATCGACGGAAACGTAGCAGATGTCAACAGTCCGTACCCGATCGACAAAAAATTCGAGGCATTCAACTTCCACGTAATCAACGTAGCGGACGGCAACGATTTCGATCAGCTGAAAGCTGCATTTGATGAGGCGCGCACCGTAACAGGCATGCCGACCGCCATCATCACAAAGACCGTAAAAGGAAAAGGCGTTTCCTTCATGGAGAACCAGGTAGGCTGGCACGGAAAAGCTCCGAACGATGAAGAGTACGCAATTGCTATGGCAGAACTGGAAAAGGCAGGTGAAGCGTTATGTCAGAAGTAAAGAAAATCGCAACAAGAGAAAGTTACGGTAATGCACTGGTTGAACTTGGCGCAGAGCATGACAATCTGATCGTACTCGACGCTGACCTTGCAGCAGCAACCAAGACCGGTGTGTTCAAAAAAGCATATCCGGACCGCCACATCGACTGTGGTATCGCAGAATGTAATATGATGGGAATCGCTGCCGGTCTTTCCACCACAGGCATCGTTCCGTTCGCAAGCACCTTCGCGATGTTTGCCGCAGGCCGTGCGTTTGAGCAGGTGCGCAACTCCATCGGATACCCGCATCTGAACGTAAAAATCGGTGCTACCCATGCCGGAATTTCCGTAGGAGAAGACGGCGCAACACATCAGTGCAACGAGGATATCGCCCTGATGAGAACCATCCCGGGCATGGTCATCCTGAACCCGGCAGATGATGTAGAGGCAAAAGCCTGCGTGAAAGCAGCTTATGAATACAACGGACCGGTTTACCTTCGTTTCGGACGTCTGGCAGTGCCGGTGATCAACGACAGACCGGATTACAAATTTGAGCTCGGAAAAGGCGTTGTTCTTCGTGAAGGCAAGGATGTCACCATCGTTGCAACAGGCCTTTGCGTAAGCTCCGCTCTGGAAGCAGCAGAGAAACTTGCCGCAGACGGCATTGATGCCAAGATCATCAACATCCACACCATCAAACCGCTGGATGAGGAGCTGATCGTTGCAGCAGCAAAAGAGACTGGCAAAGTCGTAACCGTAGAAGAGCACTCGGTGATCGGAGGACTTGGAAGCGCAGTCTGCGACGCACTGGCAGAGAAATGCCCGGTTCCGGTGAAGAAAATCGGTGTACAGGACGTCTTCGGAGAGTCCGGCCCGGCAGCCGCTCTTCTTGCAAAATACAAACTCGACGGCGAGGGCGTTTACGAGCAGGTAAAAGAGTTCTGTAAATAAGATTTTTCGAAATAAATGACAAAAGAAAACAGGCAGAGGCTACACCGGAAAACGGTGCGGTCTCTGCCTGTTTTGTTGTCTGCAGTTTTTCTTAAAGCAGAAGTTCGCTTGTCCCGGCCGCCTCAAGTTCCCGGCAGGCGAGCAGGATTCCCTGCGAGATGGATTCCGCCATATGGAAAATCGTGGCAAGCCGGGTTGTCTGCAGAAGAAGCTGTTCAAAACTGCCCGATACATTCACAATGCCTGTGATAAAAATATCCCCGACCTCGGGCAGCGTCTTCCCTGCCCCCGCGCCCGGCCGGATCGCCCCGTTTCCGATCGTGATATATCCCTGATGACGCCGCGAACCAAGCGAAGCATCGATCGCAACGAGCAGTGCCTCCGGGTGGCGGGAATGGATGTACGAAATCCGGTCCGGTAGATTCAGGGCGTGCACCGGGTCATCCAGCGTTCCATAGACATGAAAAACGCGGCTGCAGTACGGCGAAAGCTGGTACCCGATCAGCGGTCCTAAGGAATCCCCAGTGATCCGGTCGCTTCCGATGCAGAGAAATACCAGTTCACGGAACATGCGTCCGTCCTTTTGAATGCAGTAAGAAAACAGCGACGCCAGCTCTTCGCTGGCGCTGCGGCTTCGCTCATTGATGTAGTAAACTTCGGCGTCTTTTTTTCGAAACATGACCGGTACCTGCCTTTCAGAAGAATCATCCACAGTTTAACCGTATATGGTATAAACTATTCCTGCAATGAAAAAAACATGACATGCCCTCCGGTGCAGAAAAACGGGAAAACAGTCGGAAAAAACCGTGACAGCCCTGCCCCAAAACGATCTTTTTCGCGGAACATCCGTGATAAAGTAGGCAAAAAGGGGTGAAAAGCATGATTGAGATTGTCTATAAAGAAAACAAAGAGCAGGCGAACGGCAACGAAGGATACTTTCATCTGCCGAAAAATATCCGCCAGGTCGGTGATACGAACGGCAGGGAGCGGATTTATCTGGAAGATTATGTCGGAACCTTTCTGAAAAAATATTTTTCCGCACCGGAGGGACGTGCCGCCATGCTGTTCGGCGAATTTAAGTGGGCGGACGGAATTTCCTACTTTTTTATCCGCAGCGCGGCCGCGATTCATACGATGGAGCCGGCGCCGGATCACCTGGTCTTCGATGATGCAGTATGGACGGAGGTCCACGATGTGATGGAAAAATATTTCAAAAACCAGCAGATCCTCGGCTGGGCACTTTCTCTTCCGGGATACGGGGAGGATCTGAATGAACAGATCATCCGAGCGCATCTGAACCACTTCGGCGGAAATGACAAGACGCTGTTCCGCGTCAACGGACAGGAAAAAGAGGAAACCTTCTATACGTACGAGGGCGGCACCCTGCGGAGCACGGGAGGCTTTTACATTTATTATGAAAAGAATGAGCCGATGCAGTCGTATCTGATCGATCAGAATCAGAACCGGTCGATCGAAAACGGAGAGAGCGTGCCCGACCGCGCGGTCAGCGATTTTCGGAAGATGATTGAGGAGAAGAGCGGGGAGGAGCCGGAACACGATCACAGAAAGCCGATCCTCTATGCGATGACAGCATGCGCGGCTGCGGCGCTTCTTGTAACGGTGACGCAGAAATACGGAGATGCGCTGCCGTTTCCGGGGAAAACAAAGGAGCAGACGGTAGCAGTGGCGGGAAACGTACAGGGAGAGAAGACACAGACGGCGGAGAGTGCAGCGGAAGCATCAGCGGCGGAAGAGGGAAACACAGGGGAAAATACTTCGACGCCGGAAAGCACAGGAACGGAACTGGAAACGGAAAATGAGAGCGGGAGCGCGGCGGTAAGTGAGGAGCAGAATTTATCCGGAACGGATCCGGCAGGCAGCGGAGAGCAAAGCACATCCGGCGGGGAGCAGACTGGTGCAGCGGAGAACAATACCGGTACGGCGCAGACAGATCCAGCACCGGGAGCAGAGCCATCGTCCGCCCCGGGAACTGCTTCCGGCAGTGAGACGGCAGAAACCGCCGCACAGGTCTGGCAGGAGTACACCGTACAGAAGGGGGACAGCCTCTCGAAAATCAGTGAGAGATATTACGGAACGATGAGCAGAGTGAAAGATATCTGCGAACTGAACCAGATCGCGGTGGAAGATCTCATATATGCGGGGCAGAAAATATACCTCCCAAAATAGAGAAAAATATGGTACACTAGAGCGGAATCAAACTGCGGCCGAAAGGGCGGCAGAAAATAAGTCCGAAAAGAACATAAGGGGAATGAAAATGGACGGAAAAAACAGAGAAGAACAGGAGAACGGAGCAAAAGTCCGGGATCTTGAGGAGTATAAAGCAGAAAACAGAAAAAGAAAACGCAGACGCCGGATCACCGTTGGAATCCTTGCAGGAGCCATTCTCGCGGCCGGAATTGGTACAGGGGTATGGCTTCAGCTGCGTACTTTTCAGGGATACGACACAGTACAGGCAACAGAGACCGAGGACATCGATACGTATATGTTTCAGAAATCCGGAAATAAGATCGTGCGCTACGGTATCGACGGCATCGAACTGCGCGACCGGAAAAATCAGACCCTCTGGAGCGATCATTATACCATGGAAAATCCGCAGATGATATCCTGCGGCGATGCAATTGCCATTTACGATAAAAACGGAACCAAAATTGTTGTATACGATGCCGATGGAAAGGCCGGCGAAATTACCGCGTCGTATCCGATCGTGAAAGCATCCATTGCAGGCCAGGGCGTCGTTGCGGCGATTCTGGAAAACAACGGGGAGAGCTGGATCAAATACTATAATACCGATGGAACGGAGATCGCCTCCTCTCACCCGAACATGGACAGCCCGGGCTATCCGATGGATCTCTCACTTTCTGCGGACGGACTCTGGATGGCGGTTTCCTACGCTTACGAAGACGGCGGCAAGATGAAATCACAGGTCGCTTTCTACAATTTCGGAAGCAGGGGCGAGGATCTGGTGGACAATCTTGCAAGCTCATCGAGCTACACCGATATGCTGTGCCCACAGATCGAAACCGCGGGAACATCCTCATGGGTTGCCTTCTTTGACAACGGCTTCCGCGTTTATGAAGGAACAAACAAGCCGAAGGAAACGGTGAGCGTATCGGAAGATGGAGAAATTTTAAGCTGCGCGTATGCGGACGACCGCGTGGTTCTGATTCTGCGCGGGGAGAGTGACGATCATCCTTACCGGATGAAAATCTACAATCTGAAAGGAAAGCAGCTTGCGGATGAAAATCTGGATTTCTATTACCAGAACCTTCAGATAGAAGAAAAACAGATTCTGCTGACGAACCGGCAGGAGCTGTGTGTATATACCTTAAATGGAAGAAAGAAGTACAGCGGCGTGGTCAGCGAAACACAGATTCACGAGATCCTCGGCATGGGGCAGAACCGGTATCTGCTCGCGGAGGAGGACGGCGTTTCGATGATCCGGCTGAAATAGGAGAAGAAAAACATGAATTGGCTGAGATACGTATTACTTGCGGTGTGTATTCTTTCCGCGCTGGCTGGATATCGAAAGGGGCTGGTCCGGACAGTGCTGTCCATGGTGTCCCTGATTCTGGTGACAGGACTGGCGATCTGGATGAATCCGTATGTGACGGATGTGCTGAATGAGCGGACGGAGCTGCCGCAGTATGTGGAGAAGAAATGCTTAGAGACATTTGAAAACAATGAATTTCTGTCGGGGGAAAACCAGGATGTGCAGAAGAAATGGCTGGAGAGCATGGGCGTGCCGGAGGAGCTGGTGAACCAGATTCTCGGAAGCGGCGCGGTGCGGGAGTACCAGGAGGAACAGCTGCACAGTTTGGCATCCTACGCGGCGAAGGCGGTATCGGAAAAGATTATGAAAGGGATTGCTTTCTTTCTGACGCTGGTGCTTGCCGTTGTTTTCGTGACGATTGCGGTGAAAATTGTGGAATTGATTGCGGAGATTCCGGGGATCAGCTTTTTGAACCGCATGGGAGGAGCAGGACTTGGTGTCGTGCGTGCGGTGCTGTGGATCTGGATTTTCTTTGCGGTGGTGTACTGCTTTCAGGCGACACACTGGGGGAATGTATGCATGAAGCAGATCCAGGGCGATATGGCGCTGGCATGGATTCGGGAGAATAATCCGGTGCTGATGCTGTTGAAGAATGTATTATAAGATGAGAAAAAACGGTTCCTTGTGGGGCCGTTTTTTGGTGGGAGGGGGGACGAGGAAAAGCGGGCGTCGTGTGGGCGGCGGATGCGGTGGGAGGGGAGAAACGTGCCGGGGTGCGGGGCTGTGATTTGGGTGGGGCGGAGACCTTGGCGTGGATGGGACGGAACGGGGGAGCACCGAGACAATTCGTCAGGAAAACTGATGTTTTCCCGACTCAGTGTCTCTTGAAATCCGGCTTTGTGAGCCGGATTTCATCTCCCCCGTTCCGTCCCGTCCGCGTCAGGTTCCGCTCCCACCCAAATCAATGCCCCGCGCCCCGGCACGTTTCTCCCCTCCCACCGCATCCGCCGCCCACACGCCGACCGCTTTTTCTCTGAAGTTGAGAGCGGAAGAATCTGCTAGATAGAAGGGGATAAGAATGGAAATGAAAGAACAAATAGGATATTAGTGGAAAAAGTTGAGAGTTGTGGAAAATATGGGGGTTGAACTGATATGAAAAGAAATATCTATAAATATACGTATTTATATAAAAAAAATTACATGTTTTTGTGAAAAAAATATTTATGTGAATTTATAATGAATAAAAACTGAAAATATGTACAAAAAGCACATTGAAAAAAGAAGAAATATAGATATAATGTAAGTATGTAGACGAAAAAGAAAAGCTGAACAAGACTATTTGCATATGAAAAATAAAAAAAACGATGGAAAATATGTAATTATAGATGACGGGACAGCAGGGGGACTGTTTCTGAGTGAGAATGAATACTATGTTGATGAGAATAAAAAAGTTGTTTTGTGCAATTCTGAAAAAAAAGATAATCTGTTTAGAAAGAGATATAAACTAACACATGGCGATAAGTGTTATAGTATCATCAAATATTTTTGCCCAGAGGTAGAATTTATCTCTATAAAAATTATGGAAACAGGGGAAAGAGGTAGCATTGATTCATTCAAAGCGGCGTTAGAATGGTGCTTAAAAGAAAAGATAAAACTTGTGCATATGAGTGTTGGAACAACAAATTATATAGATGCAAAAAAGATAGAAAATATTATAAAACAAATGGTTTCTAATAAAATGATATTATGTGCAGCGCTATCAAATACAAACTTTCCTACATGGCCGGCATGCTTTGATGGGGTTTTCGGGGTAAGAAATTATATTGCTAAATTGCAGGAAAAAGAAATTTCGGTGTCTAAATCATTTCCTTTTTCGGAAATGAATTCGATACAGTTAAATTTTGATGACGTTTTAAAGAAGATTGTTGGGAAAGAATACAAATCAAATAGTTTTGCAGCTCCGATTATTACTGTGCTTTTGATATGTTATTTAAGGAAAAATAAAAAAGGTTCATACCAAGATGCAAAAAAATTTATTATGAATCATATAAACAAATGTATCTATGAAAAAGAATTGGAATGGAATGGGATTGTGAATAATAAAGCGTGGTCAATTCCGATAATTTTAACACGTACTGTTATTGGGGCAAAGTTGTTATATGAGTGTTTTGGGAAGGAAGACTATGAGTGTATAGTATTAACATCAGAAAAGAACCTAAAAGAGTCTTGCGTGGCAGAAATTCCATTAGAATTTTATACGCATGGGAATGTGACAGAGACGTTAATAATGGCAGTAAATACAATATACAATCCAGATGTGCTTATTATTCAAACGGATAAAAATATATTTGAAAGTAATAGTTTGATAGATTTTGAGGTTTTTGATAAAAAAGGATGGAATGTGAAAACAAGGATGGAGCAAATGCAGTTTGAAAATTGTTATAACGCATATAAATGGATAATAATGCAACTTTTAGACGACTAAAATTTACTGGATTACTTTTGCGATCGCAATGGGTAATAAAATTATGCTCGAAGGGAGGTATTCAAATGAAGAAAACGCTTAAAAAGAAAGAACATAAGGGAAGAAATAATGTGAGTGTTTATGCAAATGGACCGTGTTCATGCACATGCTTTTCTACGTGTGGGTCTGCCTATGTTCAGAAAGCTCAGGCGCAGAATCAGTTATACACAAGTGTATTTGGATCTAATGCTAATCACTAAAATGTAAGAAAGATGAGGGTTGCTACAGTGTTAATTAGTGGTAGTCCTCATTTTAATTAGAGGATAAGTTTAAAAGTTGATTTAAGCATTATAAAAAATCGTTTAAGAATATGGCTAGAAGTATTATAGATCCTTTGAAATAGCGTTTGTTAAAATGTTGATATGTTTGTTGTAGAGTAAAAATGCTGACAATAGTAGATTTGATGAAAGAGAATAGAAATGATAGAAGAAAAAGTGAAAGATATATTAAAGAAATATAGAAATTTAGAACAGAAAAAAGACTGGAAAAATCAAAAGCTTTTAGGAAATGATCTAAAATTCAGCGCAAGAGATTTGATAAATGTATATGTGGAGTTAGAAAAAGAATTTGATATTCATTTTAAGGAAAAAGATATTGTGGCTGGAAAATTTGATACATTTGATGACATAATAAAATTGATTAACAAAGAAATAGCATATAAAACAAGAGGAAAAGAACATGCATAAACCATTTATTCATTGTTTCAAAACTGCAAAAGAATATTATGTATATGATGTGAATACTGATAAAATTATTCAGGTGTCTTTCGAAACATATAATTTTTTGGAAAACAATATTTGGGATGAAAAAGCGGAAAGAGAAATAGAAAAGCTAATAAATGAAGGATATTTGAAAAGAACGCGGGTAGAAGAGGTAAAACATTTTGCTACGGACTTTTTAGAATCTTATTTAGAAAATAGAATGAATCAGTTAGTTTTGCAAGTGACACAAAAATGTAATTTGCGTTGCAGTTATTGTGTTTATTCTGGTGATTACAAAAATAGAAATCATAGTCAAAAAGAAATGAGCTGGGAAACTGCAAAAGAAGCAGTAGATTATTTGTATGGGCATTCGATGTCTAGCGAAGACATATATATATCATTTTATGGCGGAGAGCCATTATTAATGTTCAGATTGATAAAAGAAGTAGTTGAGTATGTGAAGAGAGAATATTGCCAAAGAACGGTACATTTTAATTTGACCACTAATGGAACGTTGTTTACACCAGAAATTGTTCAGTATTTTATTAAAAATAATATACAAATTATGTTTAGTTTGGATGGGCCTAAAGAAGTGCACGATAAAAATAGAATATTTGCAGGAAGTAATAGAGGATCATTTGAAAAATTGAGAGATAGCATGAAAATGATATATAGTATGGACAGAAAATATTATAAAAAAAATGTGTCTTTCAACACAGTGTTAGATCCCCAAAATGAGTTAAGAACAATATATGAGTTTTTGGATAAAGATAGGCTGATTTCGAAAAATTTGAGTAGAATATCTGTTTTGAATGATAATTATACGGATAAACAATGTGAATTTAGCGGAGAATTTGTTGAAGAACAGGAATATGAATATTTTAAATGTTTTCTTTCAAAATTAAAACGAATTAATGAAAAATTTGTGGCTAGAGCAGTAAAAGAAGAATTTGATAATGAAATGAGAGAAATTAAACAACATGAGGAAAAAATGCAAGAAGAGATTTCAAAGGTAAATCATCATAGTGGTCCCTGTATTCCAGGCGCGAAAAAAATTTTTGTAACAGCAGAAGGAAATATATATCCGTGTGAGCGAGTGAGTGAAATATCAGAAGTTTCCAAAATAGGTGATATAAAAAAAGGAATAGATAAAAACAAAGTGTTAAATTTGCTAAATATAGAACGATATTCGCAAGACCGGTGTAAGGATTGTTGGGCATATCAACATTGCACAATTTGTATAGCATGTGCAGATGACACTAAAAATATTTCAAATAAAGAAATAGAAAAACATTGCTGGAAGGTTAGAGGGGGATTTGAAGAGGCAATGAAAAATTACTGTACTTTAAAAGAACTTGGTTATAAATTTGAGGAGTATGAATGAAAATGTTAAAAAGAGTAGGTATATTTCCGGTAGATCAAGAAAGTATAACACTATTTGAGAACATACATGAATGTAGATATGGTGAAATTATGCATATTGCTTCAATAAAAGCATGGGGACTTTGCGGGAAAAAAATTCAACGTTGTGATGGTAGTGAGATAATAATAGAGGAGGGAATAGGTAATATTATAAAAGAATGTGAAGTGTTAATTCTTCTTGAAAGTTGGCACGATGCATCGCCTGAATATATAAAGAGCGTGGTGAAAACAGCAAAGCAGAAATCCATAACGATAGTTTCTATTAATAATATCAGGAACAGTTTAGAGATAGATCAGCATTATGAAAATGTCGTTGTTGCTAAAAAATTAAAAATTCAAAAAAAGTGTGACGATTTAAGAGTAAGAAAGATAAATATTCCGGTTATTTGCGTTTTGGGTTTGACACAAAATAGTGGAAAATTGAAAATGGAATTAGAACTGCAAAAATGTTTGAAACAAAAAGGATATAAAGTTGCAGCAATTGTTTCTGGATTAAATGGATTAATTGGGAAAGATACATTTTGCTTTGAAAAGAAATATTTAAATGGGAAAAATAGGAATGAAGAGATAATTATAAATATAAATGCGGCTGTAAAGCGGTTAGAACAAGATTATGATATTGTAATTGTTGGGATACCAGGAGCATGTCTCTCGTTTAATCCACAATATTCTAATGATTTTGGCATTACTACACAATTGTTTATGTGTGCAATAGAACCAGATTATAGTGTTTTGATGCTACCATATATGCGCTATGAAGAAGCGTTTATTAGTCATGTTAAAGATGAGGTTCAAAAAAGATATGATATTACAATTAATGATATTGGAATATCAGAATTTGCAATTGATATGGATGCGAGTTTTGAACAAAAAAAGATGTGTTTTTTAAAATTAATTGACAAGGAAAGGGATTTTGAGCATTTGAAAAAAATATCAGTTGTTGATATTAAAAGTGATTCTCAAATAGAAAAATTGAGCGATAGGATTATTTGGACACTTGAAAATTAAACATAAGCTTGTCGCATTTTGAAATATATAGGGGGAAGAAAGAATATGTTGAAAAGAGCAAGCAGAAAATTAAGAAGTACTCCTGCGAAAACATTGATGTATATCATACTGTTTTTAGTACTTTTCCTGGCGATATTTTCTATGCTGATGATTGGAATTGCAAGTGGAAATAAAGTGAAAAGAGCACAGGAAACATTGGCCAACTCTATTACTCTGCGCGGGCCGGCCGAGGGAGAAGCTGGAAAATCATGTACTGTATATGCGATCCCGTCCGCAATCGTAGAAAAGTTCATTGACAGCAATTATGTTCAGGGGTACACCATGGAAGCGGGAACATATTGGCTTGATCCGGTGGATACGGAAACATATATCAGCGAGGAGACACAACAGCGCCTAAAAGGTTATCTGAAAGATTCAGGCATGTATACGATGACGGCTGTTGGAACACTGGACTGCGCATACGATACCTATTTTCTGGCAAAGGGTTACAGGATTGTGGAAGGAAGCGGACTGAGCTACGGAGAACGGGGCAAATACGAAGCTGTGGTAGGAGAAAAATACGCCGAAAAAAATCATCTCCATGTGGGCGATACTGTTAAATATAAAATGGAGCAGGGAACGATCGAATACTATAAAGTAAGTGCCCCGGAAGAAATTAGTTTCAAAATTCGAGGCATTTACAGAACTCCAGAGGTTTATCAGTCCGATTCCGTTGTGAATGACTGGCACAATAATTTAATTTTTATTCCACTGGATATTTTCTGCGAGTATTCTATGAAAGCATTAAAAATTCAAAATGTGGGATTTAATACAGTTACGGTCTATTTGAAAGATACAAAATCAGTTGAACCATTCATAGAAGAAACAAAAAACAAAATAAAAATAGGAAGTGTGGATGATGTTGTACAGACCGATGAAAATGGAATACGTTCCAGCGTAAAGCCAATGGTAATATCACAGCAGGATTTGGAATCTGGAGAATGGTCCTATCAGTTGATTCGAAACAAGGAATGGTATGAGATGGTTGCGAAACCTGTTGAAAAATTGAATCGTCTGATAGGATATATGATCGTAGGATTTGTGACTGCCGGAATTTTACTGTTCGGCATTCTGACCAGCCTGTCAGTCAAAGGGCGAAAACGTGAGATTGGAATTTTACTTTCGATGGGGGAACACAGAAAAAGGATTTTAGGACAGTTCGTTTTGGAGAATTTGGTTCCGGTTTTGATTGCCCTGGTTTTTGCGGCGCTGTGTGCGACACCAACAGCAGAGTATTTCGCAGATCGGATGATTTCGAATCAGGCTGAGAAAGTGGAGCAGGAAAATGAAGATCTGTCGGGAAATATTAAAAACGCGCTCCCGACAAGCGAAATAGCTGCGTATGAATCAACGGGAGTAACTGTTGATACGGATTTGTCCATTGAGTGGAACTGGAAAATCATGACGGGGATGATTCTTGGTATTTTAGATCTTTTCCTTTTGATATTAATTCTGCAAGTCGGCAAAATAACTAGAGAAAGCCCGGCATCTATATTGCTGGACAGAAAGTAGGTGTTCATGAAGAAAAAAAGAATGATAATGATCGTAGCGATGGTTCTGGTGCTGGTATGGCGGGAAGACGTTTTTGCAGTGGAATCTGGAACGACACAGGTTTCGCTACAGGCAGACTGGCTCCAAGAGGGAGATTACCAGTATAGCGTGGAAGAAGATGAAACTGTAACTTTACGAAACTATATCGGGACGGAAAGCGTGATTGTCACACCGAAAGAAGTAGGTGGGAAAGAAGTGACGAGAATCGGAGATTCCTGCTTTTTGAGAAAAACGGATCTTCGGGCAGTGCAGATATCCGAAGGCATTGTTGAAATCGGGGAATCTGCCTTTGCGGAAGATGGTCAGTACAGTGATACAACTGCTGGGTTTATCAGCATTGTAATGCCAAAAACACTAAAAAAGGTAGGAAAAAGCGCATTTCAGGGAACTAGAATCACACAGATTTATTTTTATGATGGTTTAGAGAGCATTGGTGATAATGCCTTTATGTATTGCTCTTCTTTGTCAAAAATACGGATTCCAGATAGCGTGGAGAAAGTAGGACAATTTTTATTTTTGGGAGCTGGAAAACCCTATGAAGAAAGTCAAGATAGTGCGATGAAGATTTTTGGCGGAAAAATAGCGGAAGAACTTGCAAAAGATAATCAAAGAGCCGAATATGGTGGTGAAGAAATGCAGGAAATTTCGATCCAGTATTGGCTTGAGAAGAAGGAGAATGAAACGAAAGAAGAGGTTATAGGACAAAAATATTTTGATAAAAATGATACAGGCTTTGAAAAAGTATTTTTTAAGGCTCCTTCGAGTGGAGAAAAGCAAAGTGGGAAAATAGTCTGGATGGACATATTTCTTGGGGTGTGTATGGTTGGACTAATAGGAATCAGTGTTTGCTTAAAGGATTAAAAATATTATATTTGTGAACAATGAAGAAAATAATAGAGAATAATAAATGTTTATATTTTTTAAAAGAGTTACTCAAATATAAAAAAGAAATAGGTATTTTGAGTATAAGCACTATTGTTTCTACAGTAACTGTATTTCTGCAACCATTATTGATAAAACAGATCACAGACATCGGAATACTCGAAAAAAATATGCCCCAAATTGTTAATGGAGTAGCCGGTTTATTTGTTTGTGTGCTGGTATATTTAATGATTGAAGTTGTGCAGGCAAAAACTTTTGCAGAAATACATAATTCATTCTATAAGAACTTGTATTGCAATGTATTTCGAAAATTATTGCATTTAAAAAAACATTATTTTCAAATGAAAAATAGTATGGAAATAGTGCAAATGTTACAATGCGATGTATCTCAGGTTGCGTCTATGACAGATAGATATGTAGTGATGAGCTTTTCGTATGTTTTTCGTGTAATTAGTGGACTTGCTGGACTTATGCTGTTGAGTCCTGAACTGTTATGCATTGTAGTGATAGTAATTCCAGTGAAATACGTGTTAGTAAAATGTCTTGCTAAAAAGCGTGAGAAAAACATGAAAATGTATATTCAAGTTGAGCAACAATTTGGAGGATGGCTTGGCGATACAATTAATACTGTGGAAGAAATTAAATTGTGGAATCTATATGAATTAAGAAAATGCGAATTTTTAAAACAGATTTGTAAATCGTTAGCGGTTGAAATGAAAGGAACCATGATTGAGACATGGAATATTTTTGGGGATGCTGTTTTAGAGTGGGGTGTAACAATTCTTATTTATTTAGTTGGTGGATATTTGGTGTTCGTGGGAAAAATTTCCATAGGTTCAGTTTTTGCTTTTGTTTCTTATTCTAGTTATGTTACAAGACCGGTAAATAGTTTAATTGATCTGCGTATGCATTTTGCAAGTGTCAAACCGTCCGCTGAACGACTTTATACATTTTTGAATATGGAAGAGGAACGAAGTGGAAGTAAAAGAGTGGAAAAAGAGATTTCGCCAATATTAGAATTTAAAAATGTGAGATTTCAGTATACAAAGGATAGGGAAGTGTTAAAGAAAGTATCTTTTAAACTTGAGCCGGGAGAAAAAGTGGCTATTATTGGAAAAAATGGAAGTGGAAAATCAACAATTTTGGAATTACTATTACGATTTTATGAACCGGAAGAAGGAGAAATTTTATGTAATGGTGAAAATATAAAAGTGCTAAAATTATCAGAATACCGAAGCCTTTTTTCTGTTGTGAGTCAGAAATCAGCGTTGTTTTTGGGGGACATTGTGCAGAATATAGATTTGGAGGGGAAAGCAGACAGACAAAAACTGAATGAGGTACTAAGGAAAAGTGGCGTGAAAAAATACTTGCAACGTTTTCCAGAAAAAGAAAAAACACAAATAGGAGATGATGGAGCATTTCTTTCAGGAGGAGAAAGACAAAAGCTTGTGGTTGCACGGGCACTATTGAAAGATGCGCCGGTTATGCTTTTTGATGAAGCGTCCAGTGGATTTGATGTAGAAGCCAATGAATATCTTTATAAAATTATAACAGAAGAAATGCCGGAAAAATCTGTGATTTTTATTACACATCATTATGATAAACTGGAAAAATTTGATAAAGTATATTTGGTAAAAGATGGGTTTCTTACGGAAGTGAGAACTGGAAAAATGTAGAGGCGACTAGATTATAGTAGAAAGGAACAATATGGCAGAACTGGAATTAAAAGAGGTAAGCTATTTTTACGAGAGCGGCGGAAAGAGAATTGATATTTTGGATAAAGCCAGCTATTCATTTGAGAAGGGTACTCTTTACACGATTGTTGGTCCTTCTGGATCGGGGAAAACAACGACGCTGACTTTGGCGGGTGCGCTGGAAGAACCTAAGAGCGGCTGCGTGTGCTTTGAAGGAAAAGATATCCGGGAAATTGGCTATACAAGATATCGAAACAGCAAGATTGGAATTGTGTTTCAGGCGTATAATCTGCTGCCTTATCTGACCCCGCTGGAGAATGTGCTGGCGGCAATGGAAATTACGTCAAATCCGATTAAAAACAAAAAAGAACGGGCGCGGGAACTTCTGACACGAATGGGAATTACAGAAGATCAGATGAACCGCAATATCAATAAACTTTCAGGAGGCGAACAGCAGCGCGTAGCGATTGCGCGTGCGATTTCGACAAATGCAGAGGTGATTCTTGCGGATGAGCCGACGGGAAATCTGGACGTTGATACGGCGGCTGGCATTGTGAAAATTTTCAAAGAGCTGGCTCATGAAGATAAGAAATGTGTAATAGCAGTTACACATTCGGAAGCATTTGCCGCGGAGGCAGATGTGGTGGTACGGCTGGAAAAGAAAAAATTGCAGGATTAAACATGAGGGGGAGGGAAAGTTTTTATGAACTGGATCAAAAGAGCATTTCGCAGTATTTCTTATCATAAAAAAAATACAATTCTGATGTTTTTAAGTTTCCTGATTTTATCCATCCTGATCCTGTTTGGCTTATGTATCCGCGCGGCAAGTCGGGAACGGATATGGGAGATTCGGACGAGCATCGGAGGAAGCGTGCTTGTATCGAATGAGCGTCAGATATACAGTGAAGAGCCGCGCGGTGTGAATTCGATTTCACATCAAAAATATTTGGAACTCTGCGCTGATGAAAGAATTCGGTTTGGCAGCTGTAATACGGTGACAGCTGCTCTGGCGGATAACTTTACAGCTGAAATTATGGACGGACAGGAAGAAAATGGAACAGAAAATATTTATGTGGAGGGATCATCTGATCCTGTCGAGTATTTTAGTTCTGTTTCTTCTGTAGTTACACTGATTTCGGGACATGTACCGCAGAATGCAGAAGAAGCGGTAGTCAGTGATGGGATTGCGGAACGGAATGGACTGGGAATAGGAGATACCATAGCTGTTCTTTCACCATACACAAAGGAGCGGTATACATTTAAAATCAGTGGTATTTACAGTACGAACGAGGCAGCTTACAGTGGAAATGTGGTATATAATAACCCAGCAAATGCTATCTATACCCTGGATACACCAGTTTATGAGATGAATGAAAATGATAATGTAAAAGAAATTACATTGCAGTTGAAGGACCCGGAAGAAGGAAGAGCGTTTGCTGAAGATGCGAAAAAAATGCCGGAATATATCAAAGAAGAATATGATATGGACTATACGGTAAATGTTTCAGCTTATAAAGCGGTGGCCGACAGCCTGAAGAGCCTGGCAGGGATTTCGAATCTCATGGTGATAGTTTCCGTAATCCTTGGAACTATCACATTAAGTTTTTTGATTCTTATGAATTTGCGGGATCGCATGTTTGAGATTGGCATTCTTCTTTCTGTTGGAGAAACAAAGATGCGGATTATGCTGCAGATGTTGATGGAATCTTTTTGCCCGGTATTGCTGGCAATTACAGCGGGGGTAATTTTTTCTTATCCTTTGGCGAATGTGATAAAAATAGCTGTAGATCTTTCGAACGGTGTGCAGGCTGCAATTAAGACACAGCAGATTATAATATTGTATCTTTGTGGAATGGGGGTTGTGCTGGCTTCTTCTATGGTTATGGTATACCAGATTGTACGATATCAGCCGAAAAAGATTTTGATGATGGAGTAAAAAAAGAAATAGTCAGATAAAATACTGAATATGCAGAATTGACCGTATTTTTCTAAAAATAAGAAAATTCGAAAAAAGGTGTTGACTTTTGCTTTTGGCGGTGTTATTATAACTAAGCTGTCAGCGAGAGCTGATGCAAAAGAGTTCTTTTGAAACAGAAAAACCTAGTTCGGAGCCGGGTGGCTGCCGCGGGTTGCAAAACTACTTCAAAAAAACTTGAAAAAAGTTCTTGACAAAAGCAAATGAGTTTGATAGAATAAACGAGTTGCTGATCGAGAGAACGGCAGAGAACAAAACGTTCTCAGGAAGTTCGAAAGAGCTTCAAAAAAATTAATTAAAAAAGTTCTTGACAAATGAAAAGCTCTGTGATAAAATAAACGAGCTGATCCGAGTCGGAACGGCAGAG
>NZ_JAQEGR010000014.1:0-305 GCF_027667425.1 Fusicatenibacter saccharivorans | reverse complement strand
GAGCTGATCCGAGTCGGAACGGCAGAGATCCTTGATAATTAAACAGTGAAACACATCCTCGAAAGTTCTGAATAAGTAATTCAAAACGATCGAAAGATCCTTTAAAACAGTAAAAGGGATAAATTAGCTAGTATGTTGATTTTGAACTTGGAACAAACATTTTATCAGAGAGTTTGATCCTGGCTCAGGATGAACGCTGGCGGCGTGCTTAACACATGCAAGTCGAGCGAAGCAGTTAAGAAGATTCTTCGGATGATTCTTAACTGACTGAGCGGCGGACGGGTGAGTAACGCGTGGGTGACCTG
>NZ_JAQEGR010000013.1:103885-128756 GCF_027667425.1 Fusicatenibacter saccharivorans | reverse complement strand
CAGGTCACCCACGCGTTACTCACCCGTCCGCCGCTCAGTCAACTGAAAATCATCCGAAGAATCAATTCAGCCGCTTCGCTCGACTTGCATGTGTTAAGCACGCCGCCAGCGTTCATCCTGAGCCAGGATCAAACTCTCTGATAAAAGATTTGTTCCAAGTTCAAAATCAACATACTAGCTAATTTATCCCTTTTACTGTTTTAAAGGATCTTTCGATCGTTTTGAATTACTTATTCAGAACTTTCGAGGATGTGTTTCACTGTTTAATTATCAAGGATCTCTGCCGTTCCGACTCGGATCAGCTCGTTTATTTTATCACAGAACTTTTCGTTTGTCAAGAACTTTTTTAATTTATTTTTTGAAGCTCTTTCGAACTTCTTTGCTGTTCTCTCGATCAGCAACTCGTTCATTTTATCAAACTCGTTTGCTTTTGTCAAGAACTTTTTTCAGGTTTTTTTGAAGCAGTTTTTCCAACCCGCGGCAGCCACCCGGCTCCGAACTAGATTTTTCTGTTTCAAAGAAACTCATTCGCATCAGCTCTCACTGACAGCTTAGTTATAATAACACCCCCGAAAGCAAAAGTCAACACCTTTTTTCGAATTTTCTTATTTTTAGAAAAATATAGTTAATTCTGCATATTTTATATTTTATCTGAATTTTTTAAAAAAGACCGTACGCATCACACGCCGGTCCTTTTTCCACAACTTCCTTCTAATTTTTCCCCACGCGCAGAATCGCATCCTGAATATTTTCCACCGGAATCAGTGCGATTCCACCGATTTTCTCCACGGACTTCATGCAGACAGCAGGTAAAATCACCCGCTCGAAGCCCAGTTTTTTTGCTTCCAGTACACGCTGTTCCGCCATGCTGACGGCGCGGACCTCACCGCTTAAGCCGACCTCGCCAAATACGACCGTTTTCTCATCGATCACCTGATCTTTGTAGCTCGATACGACGGCAAGTGCGATGCCAAGATCGATCGCCGGCTCATTCATCTTGATTCCGCCTGCGATGTTGACGTAGGCATCGCTTGTCGAAAGATTGACTCTTGCGCGTTTTTCCAGCACTGCCATCAGCAGGTTCACACGGTTGAAATCGCATCCTGCTGCGGTGCGGCGCGGGATTCCGAAATTACTGTGGCAGACCAGTGCCTGAATCTCGATCAGGATCGGGCGCGTTCCCTCCATGGAGCATGCGACAACCGAACCGGAAGCTCCCTCCGGCCGTCCGTTCAGCATGTATTCCGATGGATTTTTCACTTCCACGAGTCCCTCTGTCTGCATTTCGAAGACGCCGATCTCATTTGTAGAACCAAAACGGTTTTTGACGCCGCGCAGAATCCGGTAGGACGCATGACGGTCGCCCTCGAAGTACAGCACGGTATCTACCATGTGTTCCAGCACACGTGGGCCGGCCACATTACCGTCTTTTGTCACATGACCGACGATAAAGATCGAAATTCCCATTCCCTTTGCAATCTGCATCAGCACATTCGTCGATTCCCGGACCTGGGATACACTGCCCGGCGCGGAGCTGACCTCTTCGTTATACATGGTCTGGATCGAGTCGATGACGGCAATCTCCGGCTTCTCTTTTTCCATGACGGCGCGGATAATGTCAAGATTCGTCTCACAGAGCAAGGACAGATTTTCATTAAATTCTCCGATCCGCACGGCGCGCAGTTTGATCTGGCGCAGGGACTCCTCGCCGGAAATGTATAAAACCTGATGTCCTGCTGTGGACAGCATGCGGCACACCTGCAGAAGGAGTGTGGATTTTCCAATTCCCGGATCGCCGCCGACCAGTGTCAGGGAACCCGGCACAATTCCTCCGCCGAGCACCCGGTCGAGTTCTCCGATTCCCGTCGGGATACGCTCTTCTTTTCCTGTTGAAATTTCCGTCAGATGCACCGGCTTTCTGCCCGCTGCGCTGTGGCTTCCGAGCCCCTGGTTTCCCGCCGGTGTTTTGGCCGCCATCGGTTCCTCCACAAACGTATTCCATTCTCTGCACGCCGGACACTGACCCATCCATTTTGCTGACTCATATCCGCAGTTCTGGCAGAAAAAGGCTGTTTTTTTTGCTTTTGCCATAGTTGTGTCTCCCTTATAATTGTCAAAAAAAGCTGCCGCACACGTTCTGCGACAGCCTTCTTTTCTTATTTCATCATGCTTTTACGATTTCTACTGCTACATCCTCTGCTTTTTCCAGCTCTACGCTGAAGGAAAGTTTTCCGCCGAGATTTGTGGTCATGTGGCCAACGTTTACGCCGTCGAGCAGCACCTTGTATTCGGTCTCTGCTTCCATTTCAACGGTGATCTGTGCATCCTCCGGTCCTTCTACTTTGAAGGTCATGCCGTCGTCGAATACGTTCAGATCGGTAACTGCGGTTCCCGGAACGGATTCGTATACGAACAGTCCGTTTCTCTCCAGCTTTGTGATTTCCTTAAAGGTTTTTACTTTATACAGATCTCCTCTGTGCTCAAAATCAGATTTTTTTGCCTTTGCCGCAAGCTCATAATCTCCGAAGCTGATGCCTCCGTCTGCCTCTGTGCGGATTAATTCTTTTACTACTGACATTTGTAAATGCCCTCCTGGTCTTGTCTTTTGTGGTGTTTCGTTTCTTTGTGAAAATCATACCATAATCAAAAAGATTTTACCATATAATTTATGGAATTTTATATTATTTTTTCTCAAGAACCTTAAATGTAATCTCTTTCTTATTCATTCCAGCCGCAACGGTATCGCCTTTTTTCACTTCTCCGTTCAGGATGGCTTCTGCGAGCGGATCCTCAATTTTGCTCTGGATCGCGCGTTTTAACGGGCGGGCACCGTACTTGCTGTCGAAGCTGTTTTCCACGAGATATTCTTTCACGGTGTCACGGACTTTCAATTCAATGTCCATCTGCTCCTTGCAGCGGCGCTCCAGATCTTTGAGCAGAATCTGCAGAATCTTCTTCATATCCGCCTTGGTAAGCTGATGGAATACAATAATCTCGTCGATTCGGTTCAGGAATTCCGGCTTAAACATCCGTTTGACTTCTTCCATCACCTGGCCCTTCATGTATTCGTAGTCTTTCCGCTCATCTTCTGTCGAAAGGAATCCAAGGCGTTTCGGCGCTACAATGTTCTGTGCTCCGGCATTGGATGTCATGATAATGCAGGTCTGTTTGAAATCAACTTTTCTGCCCTGCGCGTCGGTGATATGGCCATCATCAAGCACCTGCAGCAGAATGTTGAAGACATCCGGGTGCGCTTTTTCGATCTCGTCAAACAGGATCACACTGTACGGGTTGCGGCGCACTTTTTCGGAGAGCTGGCCGCCTTCCTCGTAGCCGACGTATCCCGGAGGGGATCCGATCAGTTTGGAGACGCTGTGTTTCTCCATGTACTCCGACATGTCGACGCGGATCAGGGCCTGCTCTGTACCGAAAACTGCCTCGGCGAGTGCTTTGGAAAGTTCTGTTTTTCCGACACCGGTCGGTCCAAGAAACAGGAAGGATCCTGTCGGACGGTTCGGGTCTTTTAATCCGACTCTGCCTCGTTTTACGGCTTTTGCCACAGCTGTCACGGCTTCTTCCTGGCCGACAACGCGTTTATGGAGTGTCTGCTCCAGTCTTGCCAGACGTTTCGATTCTCCTTCCGCGAGACGCTGTACCGGAATTTTCGTCCAGGTGGATACGGTTTTTGCGATTTCTTCTTCTGTTACCTGCAGTTTTTTGTTTTTGCAACGGCGTTCAAAGCGTTTTCGGATCTGCTCCAGATCTTTTTCGAGCTCCTGCTGGCGCGCCTGCAGTTCTTTTGCCTGCTCAAAATCGCCGGCACTGATCGCGGATTCTTTTTCTTTCTGTACTTCGAACAGTGTCTGCTCCTCTTTTGCCATGTTGTCCGGCACCTGGTAGCCGGCGAGCTGTACGCCTGCGGATGCCTCATCGATCAGATCGATGGCTTTATCCGGCAGGAAACGGTCGTTGATGTAGCGGACGCTCATTTTTACGGCTGCTTCCAGTGCTTCATCGGTGATTTCCACGCCGTGGTGGCGTTCGTAGTATGGGCGCAGGCCTTTTAAGATATCAAGTGCTTCGCTTTCCGTCGGTTCTTCTACTTTGACCGGCTGGAAACGGCGCTCCAATGCGGCATCTTTTTCGATGTATTTACGGTATTCTTCGAGCGTGGTTGCACCGATGAGCTGAATTTCTCCGCGGGAAAGGGACGGTTTTAAGATATTGGATGCATCGAGTGCTCCCTCTGCACCGCCGGCCCCGATGATGGTGTGAAGTTCATCGATGAACAGCAGAATATTTTCATTGTCCGTCACTTCTTTGACGACACGTTTGATACGCTCTTCGAACTCACCGCGGTATTTGCTTCCGGCTACCATTCCGGAAAGGTCAAGGACAACAACTCGCTTATCGCGGATCGTTTCCGGCACAATGCCAAGGGCAATCCGCTGCGCCAGACCTTCCGCAATCGCCGTTTTTCCGACACCCGGCTCTCCGATCAGACACGGGTTGTTTTTTGTCCGGCGACTTAAGATCTGAATGACACGCTCAATTTCCTGCCCACGGCCGACAACCGGATCGAGTTTTCCTTCGCGCGCAAGCTCAGTCAGATCCCGGCTGTACTGGTCCAGTGCCGGCGTTTCGCTGGTCTGCGCTCCACCTCTTGTCTGCGGTCCGCGGCCGGTATTTGCATTTCCGCTTGCACCGCCCTGCAGCGGTGCCTCGCCCATGGCAGTAAGGATTGCTCCATATAGTTTCTGAATGTTGATCCCCATGGTAAAAAGCAAACGGGTAGCAACACAGTCACTTTCTTTTAAGATTGCGATCAGCAAATGCTCGGTTCCCACAGCTCTGCTCTTAAAACGCGCTGCCTCCGCTTCTGCATTTTCAAGCACTCTGCGTACCCGCGGAGTATAGCCCGGTCGGGATTCGGTCACGGTGTTTCCGCCTGGTGCAATCAGACGGTCAATCAGTTCGGTAAGCTGTCCGGCATCTACGTGAAACTCAGAAAGCACCATGCCTGCTGTGCCATCCTCCACGTTCAGAAGTCCGATCAGAAGGTGTTCGGTTCCTACGTAATTATGTCCACATTTTTCAGCTGTCCTAACCGCATATGCCAGTGCTTTTTTTGCCTGACTGGTATATCCTTCTCTCATAATACTATTGTCTCCTTCATGTTTCGTCTGCGTAATTGCTGTAAATTTCATCTACAAGCTGATGTACTTCTTCTTTTGATATATTTTTGCAGACGGCTTTTGCAAGAATCACCTGCAGATCTTCGCGCAGTTCCTGCATGGCATACAGTTTATCCGCATCGATAGAGATAACGGCTCCTTTTCTTCGGTCAATCGAAAGAAGCCCCTCCTGCCGGAGTACGCTGTAGGCCTTATTTACGGTATGCATGTTGATTCCGATATTGTCTGCGAGCTGTCTTACCGAAGGTAGAGTATCTCCTTCCTGAATTCTGGAAGTGGCAATACCCAGAATAATCTGATTTCTCAGCTGGATATAGATCGC
This sequence comes from Fusicatenibacter saccharivorans, assembly GCF_027667425.1. Taxonomy (NCBI): domain Bacteria; kingdom Bacillati; phylum Bacillota; class Clostridia; order Lachnospirales; family Lachnospiraceae; genus Fusicatenibacter; species Fusicatenibacter saccharivorans. Next base: position 123,239 of record NZ_JAQEGR010000013.1, on the reverse strand, counting down.
TTCATCGCTGTTGAAATCGATCTGTATTGTCTCATAATACATAGTTACACCCTGCTTTCTCGTATCGTTTTGTTATACATATGTTATAACAATTCGCAAACTTTGTCAACAAACGGTTTCCCTACCTGTTTTTCTCGTAGATGATCTGAAGACCTTTCAGGAGCAGATTCTCATCGATGATGATGTCATGTCTGCAGTGCGGAATCACAGCTTTCGCCAGACCTCCGGTAGCCACAATCGTGCATTTGCAGCCAAGTTCTTCTTCCATCCGTTCGATCATGCCGTCGATGCTGGCAGCGTTTCCATAAATCATACCGCCTTTCATACAGTCCAGCGTATTTTTGCCAATGACTTTTTTCGGTGCTGTCAGACTGGTCTGGCTAAGCTGCGCGGCATTTGATACGAGAGCATCCAGCGAAGTACGAAGTCCCGGAAGAATCACGCCTCCGATGAAGCTTCCTTTCTGATCAAGTACACTCATCGTCGTGGCAGTTCCCATATCGATAACAATCTGCGGACATGTGTATTCATTCAGCGCTGCTACTGCTACAACAACAAGATCGCTTCCTGCCGTTGCGGGGTCGTCCAGTTTGATATTAAGTCCGGTCTTCACACCGGGGCCGACAACTTTGACCGGCTTTTTAATCACTTTTTCTGCCGCACTCCGGCAGAGCTCTGTCACCTGCGGAACAACGGAAGAGATGATACCTCCTTCGATCTGCTCCACCGGAATCTCATACAGTTCCAGTACATTTTTCAGGCTGACTGCGTATTCCAGCTCTGTTTTTGCCTTGTCCGTGGAGAGTCTTTCGATAAAGTATGTTTTTTTCCCTTCCACACACCCAAGGACGATGTTCGTGTTGCCGATGTCTATTGCAAGGATCATGATTCAGGTTCCTCCTGTAAAAACTATGAAATGAAATTCTTGTGGTTTTATTATACATGGTGCGGCGCTTTGAGACAAGGAAAAAGACAGCAAGAAAAAGACAATTAAGTCGATTTCATACTGTCTTCTGAATATTTCATTTTGAATTATCTATTCTTGTTGTTCACAAAAATAAATTTTACATCATTCTCAAACGTACGATTTAGCAGAATTTGCCCTGAAAATGTTTGAGTACTATACATTTTTACATCATTCTCAAACCATTACTTACAGATTTAGGGGAGGTGGAAAGTTTGAGTACCATACATTTTTACATCATTCTCAAACAGGCGGTGATGGATAGTGAGCAGCGAGCGGTTTGAGTACCATACATTTTTACATCATTCTCAAACTAGAAGCTGTCATTTACGCGCTCAAATCGTGTTTGAGTACCATACATTTTTACATCATTCTCAAACGTCTTTTACGCCGTCATATGACGTTTTCAGGTTTGAGTACCATACATTTTTACATCATTCTCAAACTTAAAACCATCATTCGCACCATATACAGTAGTTTGAGTACCATACATTTTTACATCATTCTCAAACTGGTTTTCGACTTTCACGTTTGTTCCTGATGTTTGAGTACCATACATTTTTACATCATTCTCAAACATCGTCGATGAAGGCTTTTCTGGACAGGGTGTTTGAGTACCATACATTTTTACATCATTCTCAAACTTCATGCCTGCAGAATAGAAATCGTCCTCAGTTTGAGTACCATACATTTTTACATCATTCTCAAACCTCAAATTTAAAAATGAACTGCTTTCATCTGCACAAAACAGGTACTCAAACATCCGATGGATATTAATAGACATCACATCCATCTTTGTCAATTATATAATATTCTCTCTGATTCGAAAAGTCCCTTTGTATATTTTCTATGAAAAGCAAGGATATTTCATAGTAGCATGCCATTTGGGAGAGTTTGTTTATTTGTGTTTCGTTCAGATAGGATCGAATATTGACCAAAATCACCAGTTCTTTTTGGAGAAGTTCGGCCATAACTTTGATATATTGCGTTAATTTTTCCAGAAGCCCCATCTCTTTTTCGGTTTCTGTCTGAACTCCCATCAATTTTAGGAGTGCGCTCAAATCGATTTCCTCATTTTGTTCCAATTCGTACCCACTGACAGCTTCCAATTGATAGATGTATTTCTTCAGTTCCGCAATAATTCTCTGCGTTTCCAGAAACATTTCTTCATTTTGCGCACTTTTGACCAGCTCTGTAAATAACCGTTTTTGTATTCTGTGATCCGCAAAATCAAGAGAAAAGGGCGTTAATACCAATTCCACATCTCTTTTCATATTCAGCTCTGTGTCAGCTTTAGAAAGTACGAAATTTCCCTTCTCTCCCTGATTTTGTTTTTGCAGCTGCTCCACATATTTTAAAAACAGCTCCGGTGATTCTATAATCCATTCCGTGGGACAGTTCCGATGAATCGCAATAGGTTTTTCCAAGTCCACATGTACCAGTTTCATAAAATCACCAGCCTTTCATCCGTATTCAACACTTCACTCTTTACGTTCCCAACAATCAGATCCATTTTCGCATACTGCTTCTCAGTCACCGTTAAAAGCTGTATCAGACCTTCTTCCGGCTTATTTTTATGAATCTGATCCACGATTCCATTCACTACAGTTGTATTTAACGCAAGCTTACAGTATACGGATTCCTGGAGCATCAGGAATCCGCTTTTCAATAAAAACTTTCGAAATCTCGCATATTCTCTTCTCTGATCGCCCGTCAGCACCGGAAGATCAAACAGTACCAATACTCTCATAAAACGATAACTCATAGGCCATAAAACCGGATCAATGCACTGTCATTCTCATTTAAGGCATCAAATACACTTTTACAGTAAATTTTTATGGCATTATTCACATACTGTGTTTTCCCGTCTATCATGACTTCGTTGTTTAATACATTGACCAACTGTATTTTTTCCTCATGCGTAAATTCTTTCCTCTGCATTTGGATTACTTCCCGGTCAATCAGAACACGGAACGGTTCCATCAAATCGGACGCCAGATTAAACTGATTAAACATATTATCATGAAAGAGTCCGAGCTGTGTAATATAACCGCTCGCTACAATTTCTCTCGCAAACGCAGACAACAAAATGCTATATCCGTAATTCAGCGCTGCATTTTCCGGACAATCCGCAGTTCTGGTAAATGTCATACCGAACAATGCATTAAAATATACCTTTGCCGCATGCCCTTCCCGGTTTGTCTCATCGTTCCAGCCAATCTCCTGTAAATATGATTCTAACAGACCCGCTTCTTCCTTTCCCATATTTTTTAACAGTTCCTTCTGTTTTCGTATTTTTTCCGTCACAATTTCTGTCCAGATCGCTTCTTTACTGTGCCGGCTCCACTGAATCTGCTTTCTGATTTTATTGCTGGTATCATGACTTCCGTAATACCCAACCAGTTCCGACGATGGATTTCTCTTTTCATCGCAAAAAATCACTTTTATTTTCTTTTTTGTCAGCTCTGCCAGCAGACTTGTTGTGACTGTTGCTGCTGTTGACTCAATCAGAATGGTTGATATTTCACTTAAATGTATTTTTGTTACTTCCTCATTTCGCACCACAAGGTAACCAAGCTGATAGTCCAGCTTTGCCCGTTTGGAAATAACCACAATCCGCCAGCTCATAATGCATTCAGGTCTACTGTCTGCTCGTAGATACCGGTTGGCGATTGATGAATCATTTCGATTCGACTGCAATCGGTTATATTTTTGTTGAGACACAAAATTCCTGCTCTTCCAGATCCTCCAATTAATTTCAAATCAGCGGCAGCACTCTGGCACTGGAAAAAATGTAAAACTTCATACAAAACGATACACTTTTCTTCTATGCATAATTCTTTAAATTTTTCTCTTTTTTCCGTTAATGTCTTTGCCTGTGCTCCAAGTTTTTTTGCATATACCGTATTTGTTAATTTATTTAAAAAGGTTTCATACAGCATCACCACCTTCTTTTCTTCTAAATGGTCGGAATCGTAAATTTTCAGTTCTTTATTCTGTTTTTTACGTTCCACGTACTGTACTATTTTTTTCAGTATTTCTGTTTCTTCCTGGGAAAGTACCAGCTGATTTGCACCTTGCATCAATAGCTGATCCCCTGATCTTCCGGAAACCCACATATAAAATCCGTCCACACAAAACAGAGTATCTATTTTGATTTCCGGCACCAGCACTCGCGGATTCTTTAACTGTCTTTCCTCTTCCAGATACCGAATTATATTTTCTTCTGACTTCTGAATTTCCTTTTTCAGACGAATCGGCACATACTCGATTGTTCGTATTTTCTTTCCCTTTTTGCCCTCCGATTCTGCCAGTACAAAGTAAGCTCCCGCCTCTTTGTTATATCCTCCATACTTCTGTATATCACAAAGCCGTTCATCACTGCTCTTGATCGGAACCTGACCTTTTCCTTTTTTGACAATCTGCTGGTCAAACAATGCACCTGTTGCCTCATACGATCTTCGCGTCACAAGAATGTTGTTCTTTTCCATAAACTTTCGGACTGTCACAATGGTTCCGTTCCCGCCTTCCCAGGCAATTTCTCCGTTTCGTTCAATTCTTTCCTGTTCAAACATCTTCTTCAGATTATAACTTCTTCCCGGATTTTCCTTAATGAAGTGAATCGGATTTGATGTGAATTTTACAAAATATGCGTTGCCAACGACAATATTCAAATAAGCATCCTTCGCATGATGATAATCATTCATCTCCCGTACCTTCAGAAATTTAAAATCCTTACGGAACTTTGAAACGGTTGGCGCTTTTACATAAACAATCTGTGTATCCGGGATCACCTGCTGCAGAATACTTGCTGCCGCTTTTGTACTCTGACGAGTTTCCACCAGCTGCCTGGAAATAAATCCAGCCAATTCAGACGGTTCAAATCCATTTCCTCTTATCAGCCGTTTATATTTTTCTTCACTGATCAATCCGGCATCCACTAAAGATTTCCAGAATGGCTGCATTTTTTTCCGAACTGTTTCATCGATCGGATATTTATCCTCTTTCATCTGATTACACTTTTTCTTTACAAGTACCCGGTTATCCAGGCTATCATCCATCACTTTGGACTGTGGAAAAATATGATCAATGTCATACTTCTGATTATCCCACAATTCCTCCAGTTCAATTGTTTCACCGGAATACATGCATTTTCCTTTTTGCGTATAATACAAATACAGCTTGTCTCTTCTCATTTCCGCATCGGAACGCTTTTCAATCTCATCTATCCAGTCTTTTTCTTCCGCTTTACATTTTTTATAAAGTTCCAGCAGTTTCTTTTTTCTTGAAGAGGTTCTTCCCTGATCGGTTTTTTCTCTTGCCATTTCTATAAAAACACGTTTCGGTGGGTTTCCCATCACTTTACAGATTTCCTTTACAATCAAAAGGCTCTGCCAAATCTGCCGCTTCACTGCCGGTGATACGTAAAGCTCCTCGACTAATTCATACGAAATATCCCGTTTTTTCTGTTCGTTTCCATTCTTTTCTTCGATTGCCGATGCAAACAAATATTTTTCGCTAAGCAGTTGCATCAGATTGTCATTCGTCTCCCACAAAGCCCGAATAATAGACCATGCCTCTCCCGTTTCCGGTGCCGGTGCTTCCATCTCTTCCAAAAACACTTTTGAGAGTCTTCCCCAACCACGATACGGCAGTTTACTTATGCTGTCTCTTTGTTTTTCTGTCAACTCCGGAAACAGTTTCTTTAATCTCTGTTTCAGTATCGCTTTATCATCTCCAAACAGCGTTACGTTCAGGATGATGCATTCTTTTTCCGCCTGGTTCAGTGACAGATTTGTTAATTTCTCTTTAAAGTCATGGTATGCCGTAAGAGAACTCTTGAAATCACCATCAATTCCGGTAATTTCAACTTCTTTTCCGGTAATTCCTTCTTTCACTAAATAGTTTTTCAGTTTTTTCTGTGTAACCTTTCTGCTTTTCTGGAATACTTCTTCATATATTTTCTGTTTCTGCTCTACAGATATCTTTTCTCCATCCAAACGCAGATTATTTAATTCATTTAAAACTTCGTATTTGCTGTACAGCAGAGAATACTTTGGTAAAACATCTTCACTTGGCAGATAAGTACATTTATTCGTCATTCTTCGAATAAACTGCTCTGCACTTGCTTCCAAATCTACCATCTCATCGAAGTTCCATGGATATATTTTGCCTTCTTTTCGTACCGCCCAGTTACTCTTCTCCCCTTTTTTTCGAATTCCGTTTAAGGGTCCTACGTAGTACGGAATGCGGAATGTGAAAATCTTTTGAATCTTCTCTCCATTCTCTTTCAGTAGCGGAACTTTATCTTCCAGATTTTTCAGGATTGCATTTAATTCATATAAATGAATCTGATATGGAATGACACTGTTGTCTTTTACAGTCTGTTTCGGAAGAAACGTTCCCATTTCCATTTCCTTCTGCATGCAGGATGCTTTCGTCACATCTGATATCTTGCCCAGAATATTCTTTTTCAGATAACCGTAAAAGTCTTCCTGACTACATTGTTTTGGTGCCTTGATATACGCATAATAATTAGCTTTTTCATCCTTTTTTGCAAACAGTCTCTGATATTCTTCCCTTGAAAGATTCTCTCTGACCAGCTTTTTCAGATCTTTCAGATCTTTTTTATGCTTTTCATAAAGTGCCACTTTTGCCTCTGAAAGAGAAGAATAGTTCTGCAAAATATCAGCCAGAACAGCCCAATCGTACACTGCTTTTGCGTGTTCAATTAATACATATTTTTCTCCCAGCTCTGCTTCGATCTCTCCAGCGTATTCTTCATAACCTGCATCTGCGAAGCAAAGTTTTGGCCGTTCCAGTGTATCCATCTGTTTTTCCCCAAACAGATTTCCCAGTTTTGCTGTTCCACCGGTAATCAATCCCAGCCACTCTTTTTCACAGGATGTTTCTGCCCGCATTGCTTTTACTGCTTTTGTCTTTTTCGCAGATTTGGTCAATGTTCGGTCTTTTAAAATTGCCTCTATTTCCTTGCTTCTTTCCACTCCAATCTCGGAAGAAAAGCCAAGTTCTTCTGCCCGCACTGCTTCAAGGAACTGTTCAAATGTTGTCTGAAATTCTCTTACCTGTTCGATATTTCCGTTTAATAGAAAATGGCCTCTGTGTTTCATCATATGATGCAGAGCAAGATATATCAGGCGAATATCAGGCGTTTCGTCAGTTTCCATTAACCATTTTCTCAGATGATAGATGGTTGGAAACTGTTTATGATATTCTTTGTCTGTGTAATCATCATCCGCAAACAATGCATAGGGAAGTTCCGGACACTTTCCCTGCCTGTCACGCTTATCCTCTGGCCAGTAACGACTCTCTTTCATTCTGCGAAAAAATCCATCATCTATCTTTTCTACTTCTTCCGCAAAAATTTTCTGCAGCAATTCTATTCTCCAATTACGACGATCCAATCTTCGTTTTGCTGTCCGAAACCCTCTTCTCTCTTCTGCAGTCTGTGCACTGTCAAATAGCCGTACACCCCAAAGTGTTTTTCCATGTGCGCGCAAAATTTCGTACTTCTCATTTGTCACAGCCCATCCAACCGAACTGCTTCCCATATCAAGTCCGAGATAATATTCCCCTTTCATCTGTTCTTTCCTCCATTTTCTACATTTTATCTAATTTTACCATATATTTTGATTTTTTACATCTTTTCTTTCCTATTTTCAACAATTCTACTTCCTGGTTCTTGCTGTTCTCACAGTACTGAATCATAACCATGTTTCATTTCTAATTTTAGACAACAAAAAAACTGCTGTCTATGAAGACAACAGTTTTCGTTCCACACACTGTGGACCATCTAACGATGGCGTTTTCGATAAATCGTTATTTGAACTTATGATGTAAAATTTAGTATGGTACTAAACTATCTACACTATACTTCTATTTTTTCCTTTCGTCAATCTTTTTTAGAAAGTTTTTATGATAATTATTCCATTTTTTTCTCTTGCGTCCTTCTTGTTTTTATGGTAAAATATATCTTGTTCTGATTACGAACACTGCCGCTGTGGCGGAATTGGTAGACGCACTTGACTCAAAATCAAGCGGTGAATAACCGTGCCGGTTCGAGTCCGGCCAGCGGCATAGCTAAAAAAGATCTGCAAAAACGAACGTTGATGCAGATCTTTTTTATTGTCTTCCCTTCAAAAAAACAGCTTTTGAAAGAAAGAAAACCCCTTTCGAAGAACCGGCCATCTGCCGCATGGTTCTTTTTGAAAGGGGTTTTACTGTTGTTATTTCTTATTTATTTCCAAACATCTTCTCATACTCCGGTGTTCCATCCAGTGTAGCGAAGTAGTCCTTCGGGGTTTCTGCGCGGCGGATGACTTCAAAGCTGCCGTCCTCTTTTAACAGAACCTCTGCAGATTTTAATTTTCCGTTGTAGTTGTATCCCATGGAAAATCCATGTGCGCCGGTGTCGTGGATGAAGAGGAGGTCTCCGACTTCCACTTCCGGAAGCATGCGGTCGATCGCGAATTTATCGTTGTTCTCGCACAGAGAGCCTGTTACGTCATATTTGTGGTCGCACGGCTGATCTTCTTTTCCCATCACCGTGATGTGATGGTAAGCGCCGTACATAGCCGGTCTCATCAGGTTGACCGCGCAGGCATCACAGCCGATGTACTCTTTGTAGATGTGTTTCTGATGGATGGCGCGGGTAACGAGTCCGCCGTACGGTCCCATCATGAAACGGCCCATTTCCGTGTAAATTGCAACATCGCCCATGCCGGCCGGAACGAGAACTTCATCGTACACTTTATGTACACCCTCGCCAATCACGCGGATGTCATTGCCTTCCTGATCCGGTTTGTACGGAATTCCGACGCCGCCGGAAAGATTGATGAATTTAATCTTCACGCCCGTCTCTTTCTGCAGCTTTACAGCCAGCTCAAACAGTGTTTTTGCCAGAACTGGGTAGTAATCATTGGTTACGGTATTACTTGCAAGGAAGGAATGGATGCCGAACTCTTCTGCCCCTTTTGCCTTCAGAATGCGGAATGCCTCAAAAATCTGCTCGGTTGTCATACCGTATTTGGCATCTCCCGGATTGTCCATAATATCGGTGCTGATTTTAAACAGTCCGCCCGGGTTATAACGGCAACAGATTTTCTTCGGAATGTAGCCTAATGTTTTCTCAAGAAAATCAATATGCGTAATATCATCAAGGTTAATGATCGCACCAAGCTCTGCAGCCAGTTGATACTCTGCAGCCGGTGTTACGTTGGATGAAAACATGATTTTATCTTTCTCAAATCCCATCGCATCGGAAAGCATCAGCTCCGTGTAAGAAGAGCAGTCGCATCCGCAGTCATATTCACCCAGCATTTTGATCAGTGTCGGGTTTGGGTTCGCTTTTACAGCAAAATACTCACGAAATCCCGGATTCCAGGAAAAAGCTTCCTTTACCGCTTTCGCATTCTCACGAATTCCTTTTTCATCGTAAATGTGAAACGGAGTTGGTACTGCTGCTGCGATTTCTTCCAGTTTTTCTTTTGTTACAAAAGGCTTCTTCGTCATTCTCTTTTGTCTCCTTCTTCTGCTTATTTTGCCTGAATAATGTGAAGCATGTTTGTCATATATCCTTCACCCGTCACCTCGTTAGTAGCAGGGTCTCCGGCCGTAAAAATAACCATATCGCCACGTTCTACAAGCTCCTCACGGCGCACCATATACATAGCATGGGAAATGATGTTCTCCGTAGAATCTTCCTCGTATCCGGTCACCGGACGAACGCCCCAGTAGAGCTGCATTTTTCTTCTTGCCCATTCATATGGGGTAACGCCGTAAATCGGTACGCTCGGACGAAGGTTGGAAATCAGTCTTGCAGTCTGACCGGACATCGTCGGAGTCACAATGCAGGCTGCTTTGATGTGTTCTACCATAGAAACGGCTGCACTTCCGACTGCTGCGGAAACATTTAGCTTTCCTTCCAGCGCTTTTCCATCGCGGTAGTCTTCGAATTTCAGATAACGCTCCGTCTGCTCGGCAATCTCTCCCATCATGGTAACTGCCTCGATCGGATATTTTCCGGCTGCTGTTTCGCCGGAGAGCATGATCGCATCCGTTCCATCATAAATTGCATTCGCAACATCGGCTACCTCTGCACGGGTCGGACGCGGGTTCCGGATCATGGAATCCAGCATCTGGGTTGCTGTGATAACCGGTTTGTATTTATGATTGCATTTTTCAATGATGATTTTCTGTACATGCGGTACTTGGCACGCCGGAATCTCTACACCAAGATCTCCCCTTGCAACCATCACACCATCTGCCGCATCGATGATGCTGTCGATGTTCTGCACACCCTCCGCATTTTCGATCTTGGCAATGATATCAATATGCTCTCCTCCGTTTGCCACAAGGAACTCACGGATTTCGTTAATTGCCTCTGCATTCCGGATAAAGGAAGCTGCAACAAAATCAATATCCTGTTCAATACCAAAAAGAAGATCTCCTTTGTCTTTCTCCGTGAGGTTCGGAAGATTGATCGAAACGTTTGGTACATTCACGCCCTTTTTTTCTCCGAGCTCGCCGCCGTTTACTACGGTACAGACAATTTCCGGTGCATTTACTTTTTCTACGCGCAGACCGATCAGACCATCATCGATCAAAATCGTATCTCCCTCTTTGATATCTTCCGTAAGGCCGGTGTAGCTGACAGAACAGTGATTTTCATCTCCGGTCTCCTGAACGGTTGTCAGGGTAAAAGTCTGTCCGGTTACCAGATTCACTTTTTTTCCATCTTTTAAAACGCCGGTACGAATTTCCGGTCCTTTGGTGTCCAGAAGGATTGCCACAGGAGTTTTCAGCTCTTTTCGAAGCTCTTTCAGCATATCCATACGCATTTTCTGCTCATCGTGGTCTCCATGAGAAAAATTAAAACGAGCAACATCCATTCCGGTTTCAATCAGTTTTTTCATCAGGTCACGGGAGTTGGTATTTGGTCCCATGGTGCAGACAATTTTCGTTCTTCTCATACTTTCTCTCCTTCTTTATTTTACATGTTCATGCGTAAACAGGTGATCCTGGCAGTATTCATAGTTTCCGTTGCATCGGGAACAGAAACGGAACTCCAGATTCGGATCATCTTTTTCGGTCCGGCCACAGATCGCACATTTGTGTTTTGTGATCCCGTTCGGATTGCGGTATTCGGCTTCGCCTCTTGAAACGGCCTTTTTAAATTCCTTCCGGCGTCTGTTCTGCTGGAAAGAGCCGCGTTTTCCTTTTCTTGTCATCAGGAAGAACACAAGGACGTTTGCAAGGGAACAAAGAATAACAACACATCCTGCCCAGTTTCCGCTCATGATGCTGGTAATCATGCTGTAGGCGAGAAGCGCTACGTCAAGGTATGCCAGCCATTTGATTTTGATCGGAATAATGAAATACAGCAGTACCTGCATATCCGGGAAGCTGATCGCAAAGCCAAGGAAAATCGAGAGGCTGATGTAGTAAGTGCTGAATGCCGTTCCCATCAGCGACGGATATCCGTTGACTGCATATAAGATTCCATACAGCAGGAAGGAACCGATAATGGTCATCAGAATGCCGGAAAAGATGTAAACATTATACTTGAAATCTCCCCAGGCTCTCTCAAGGCTTGTTCCGATTGAGTAATAGAAAAACAGCATGATGATCGTAAAGATATCAAGGCTGCTCGGCGGAATCAGAATCCAGCTCACCAGACGCCAGATCTGTCCGTGCAGAATATAATATGGTTCCAGCGTCAGATACTGTCTCATGATGGGAGCCGCAAGCGCAATGATATATCCCGCAATGTACGTTACGATAATGTACATCGTCAGATGGCTTAACGCGTATCTCCCATATTTTCGCTCCATTTTGTCTAAAAAATTCATGCACACTCTTCCTTTTTGTTTGTTTTATTTTACCGGCTTTCACTGCCCGAAAATACATTCTCATTATACGTGCTGCCTTTTCGTTTGTCAAACGGTATAACGGTGAATTTCGTCTCCGAAAAAGAGCTTTACGAATGTTTTACTTTCCGGTATAATTTATTAGAAATCTTTTCCAGTTATTTTATAAATATACGAAAAAATTCAGGAGGACTTTATATATGGCAGGATCATCATTTGGTACCATCTTCAGACTGACCACCTGGGGAGAGTCTCATGGAAAAGGCGTGGGCGTTGTTGTGGACGGAGTGCCGGCCGGCCTTTCGCTTTCCGAGGAGGATATTCAGTTTTACCTCGACCGCAGGAAGCCGGGACAGAACCGCTTTACCACAAAACGGAAAGAATCCGATACCGTTCAGATTTTATCCGGCACTTTCGAAGGAAAAACGACCGGTACCCCGATTTCCATGGTGGTATGGAATGAGGATCAGCATTCCAAAGATTACAGCGACATTGCTTCCTATTACAGACCGGGCCACGCCGACTATACGTTTGATGCAAAATACGGTTTCCGCGACTACCGCGGCGGCGGACGCTCCTCAGGACGCGAGACGATCGCACGCGTGGCTGCAGGTGCCATTGCCTTAAAAATGCTCTCTGAGCTTGGCATCACCGTTTCCGCCTACACCCGCTCCATCGGTGACGTGGAAATCCAGTCTTTTGATACCGCTGAAATCGCGAATAACGCCCTGAATATGCCGGATGCAGAGGCTGCCGAAAAGGCTTCCGAGCTTTTAACAAAAGCCATGGCGGAAAAAAATTCCGTCGGCGGTGTGGTCGAATGTGTCGTTCACCATATGCCGGCCGGTGTCGGCGATCCGGTGTTTGAAAAGCTCGATGCCAACCTTGCAAAAGCACTCGTCTCCATCGGCGCCGTAAAAGGCGTGGAAATCGGAGACGGTTTCTCGGTCTGCACAGCTACCGGGCTTACCAATAACGATGCCTTCCATGTAAATGCGGACGGCTCCATTGTCAAGCTGACCAACCACGCCGGCGGTATTTTAGGCGGTATCAGCGACGGAAGCGATATCGTTGTCCGGGCTGGTTTCAAACCGACCCCGTCCGTTGCTGCTTCCCAGCAGACCATCAACAAAGACGGCGAAAATATTGCCATCGAAATCAAAGGCCGCCACGACCCGATCATCGTTGCACGCGCCGTTGTTGTCGTGGAATGCATGACCGCTCTTGTCCTGGCGGACGCACTGCTCGTCGGCATGAGCGCCAAACTGGACAATGTAAAGAAAGTCTGGGCTCTGGACGAGAAATAAAGGCCGGACTGCTTCTTTCTGGCTTCAACACAAAAAATGCCTGCGGGATACAGTTCTTCCTGCAGGCATTTTTGCGTTATTTTTTAGTGAACGCCTTTTTTCGTAATCAGAATACAGTTCGGCGTCTCCACTTTCATCGGGCGGCCTTTCTGAACCAGCACGTTTTTCTCATAATCAACGGTAAATGTTGTGATCGTGTTGGACTCATGGTTTGCCACTGCGATATGTTTTCCGTCCGGGAACATTGCAATATCCTTTGGATATTCGCCGCTGATCGGAAGTGCAAACTTCTTCTCCATGCAGCCGGTCTCCGGGTCGATATGGAACATTGCTACGGTATTGTCTCCGGCTGTAGAAGTAAACAGGTAGTGGTGATCCGGGGAAAGGCACATGCCGGATGCAGCGTCGTGCGCCTGGTCCACGTTCGCGGATGTGGTGCTGATCGACTGCAGTTTTTCAAATTCCGGTCCGTTTCCCGTATCACGGTAGCTGAATACATCGACTTTGTTCATCAGCTCGTAAATGACATACGCGTATTTTCCGGATTCACTGAAAACGATCTCTCTCGGACCGGATTCACGCTCACAGCGCAGGATATCCACCAGTTTCAGGCGGTCACGCTGTGTGTTCAGCTTGTACATTTTGATCTGGTCAATGCCGTTGTCGACTGCGCAGACATATTTGTTGTCCGGTGTAGGAACGACACAGCTGACATGCGGGCGGAAGTTACGCTCTGCCACACTGCCAAGGCCCTTGTGGAACACGCCGTCCATCAGACTTCCGAGGCGGCCGTCCTTATGGGTATGTACAACGGTTACTTTTCCGTCATGATAGCCTGCCACGAACAGGTATCTTCCGGTTTTGTCCACCGACAGATAGCAGCCGCGCATGCCGTCGATGTCTACTTTGTTGATCGGGGTCAGGTCTCCGTCATCCTCCACTGCAAACACTGCAACGCCTTCATCTGCAATCGAATACAGGTATTTGCCGTTTAAGGAACGGGCAATGTGGGAAGAGTTGTTGACCGGTATGACTTTTCGCTCTGTCAGAGTGCCTTCTTCTACATTTACATCATATAAATGAATACCAATGCTGCTTCCATGGGTATAAGTGCCTACATAGGCTACGTACTCATCCTTCATGTTGTTTTCATCCTTTCTGCCTTCTCGCACATCGTGTGAATTTTCTAAAAATATTTTAACACAATTTCCGCGCCACGACAACGAGGAAAACGGATTTTTGATATGTAAACGGTAACACTTTATTTTTAGACACAGGATATTCTCCTGCAGAGAATTTTTTAGATATTTCTATTGTTTTTGGATTGTAAGAGTTGAGGTTTCCGCTGCATACCATTTCCATTTTCTACGCTCTCGTCAGACTGATTTCCTGACTCATCATTCCCTGCAGTTTCTTGATTGCGCGGCTGTACTGGCACTGCAGCGCCTGCTCGCTTTTCTTGCAGAATCCGCTGAGCTCTTTGTAGCTGAATCCATATGCTCTCCCCCAGAAAATGCGCTGATCCATCGGATTCAGGTTCTGGATGCAGTTCTGCATCACCATTCGTTCCTCAATCTCGGCTGTCGCGGCCGCCTCCCCTTCATTTCTGTTCTCTTTCTGATACTGTGTATAGGAAACTTCATTCTGATAATAATGTTTTCTGCGCTGATTCTTGATCTTGTTTTTTGCCACACAGAACAGCCATTTCGTCATCTCTTCTCCTTCGAGATCGGCAACGGTTTCAAATTTTACCACCAATACCTCCCATACATCGTTCAGCACATCCTTCGCCGTCTCCCGGTCATTGTTCAACTGACCGCAGATATAACGGAACAGCACATGACTGTTTTCCTCGAATATGATCTGAAAAAATCGTTCCTTCTCTTGTCTCATACACTTCTTTCTCCCTCCTGTTATTTCGCTGTCCTTCTCTTCCGGGCCCGTCATATATGTAATGTGTTGAGACTATCGAAATCTTTCGTTTTTTCAGAATATTTCTACTATTTGACCTTATTACTTTTGTTAATAAAGCAAAATATTGCGTTATAACTGCACCGCGGCGCATAATCAAATTTTTTCTTTCGAAATCAGAAATTACTGTTTCTGACAAAAAATTCCCGCAGAAAGGAGCTTTCTTCCTCTCTGCGGGAATCTTCTATTTTGGTTTTATTTTATTTAAAGTAAGCAACACCGGACTCAAAGATCTTCAGATCCTGCTCTCCGTAGATGTTGACTGCTACGCCGTTGTCGCGGCGCTCTGCGTGTGCCATCTTACCAAAGACACGGCCGTCCGGGCTGGTGATACCCTCGATTCCGCAGTAGGAACCGTTGACATTCCAGTACTCGTCGTTGGTCAGGTTTCCGTTGACATCGCAGTAGCGGGTTGCAATCTGGCCGTTTGCCATCAGCTTGTCGATCCACTCTTTCGATGCTACGAAACGTCCCTCTCCGTGGGATGCCGGGTTGGTGTAAACACCGCCAAGCTCGGCGCCTGCCAGCCATGGGGATTTGTTGGTCACAACCTTCGTGTAAACCATCTTGGAAATATGGCGTCCGATAGTGTTGAAGGTCAGAGTCGGGGAATCCTCCGTCTGTCCGAGAATCTCACCGTACGGAACGAGTCCCAGTTTGATCAGTGCCTGGAATCCGTTGCAGATACCAAGGGCAAGTCCGTCTCTCTCATTCAGCAGTTTGGTAACAGCTTCTTTGATCTTCGCATTCTGGAATGCGGTTGCAAAGAATTTTGCTGATCCATCCGGCTCATCACCTGCGGAGAATCCGCCAGGGAACATGATGATCTGCGCCTGGTTGATGACTTTTTCAAAGGCATCGACAGAACCGCGGATGTCTTCTGCGGAAAGATTGCTGAATACCTGAGTGATAACTTTTGCACCGGCACGCTCGAAAGCTCTGGTGCTGTCATACTCACAGTTCGTTCCCGGGAAGACCGGAATGAATACGGTCGGCTGTGCCAGCTTGTGGGAGCATACGTGGATGCTCTTTGCCTGATAGCAGCTGTCTGCAACAATTCCGTTTTCGTCTGCTGCTGCCACATTCAGGGCATCTACCTCCGGAAGCTCTGCACCGGATACGGTCTTGAATACTTTTTCCAGCGGTTTGTTCCATGCGGAAACGGCCTCGCGGATGGTGATTTCGGTGTCTTTATAGGAAAGAACCGGTTTGTCTGTCACTTCACCGATGACGGTGTAGGTGCTTGCCAGCTCTCCGACTTTTTCAGCCGGAACTTCGCAGATCAGATCTGCAATATATGGAGTAAAGAGATCTCTCTCGTCTACATTGTGCTCGATGGTTACGCCGAGAGCATTACCGAATGCCATCTTGGATACGGCTGCTGCGATACCCTGACGGTCTACGACATAAGCGGCTTTCACACGGCCGTTCTGCATATCCTCATGCAGTTTTCTGTAGGTTTCCATGACGCCTTCGTACTCTGGAAGCAGATGTGCGTCGACTGGAAGGTGGATCCACACGAGTTTGTCTCCTGTGTTTTTCAGCTCCGGAGATACTACATCTTTTAATTTTGCAACGTCAACCGCGAAGGATACGAGTGTCGGCGGTACATCGATATGGTTGAAGGTACCGGACATACTGTCTTTTCCTCCGATAGACGGCAGGCCGTAGCCCATCTGTGCGTCGTATGCACCAAGAAGTGCTGCGAACGGCTGGCTCCAGCGGTGCGGATCCTCAGTCATTCTGCGGAAATATTCCTGGAAGGTGAAGCGGACTTTGCTGTAATCGCCGCCGACTGCCACGATGCGGGACAGGGACTCGGTTACGGCATAGACTGCTCCGTGATACGGGCTCCAGCTCGATACGTATGGATCAAAGCCGTAGCTCATCATGGTAACGGTGTTGGTTTTTCCATCCGGAACCGGCACTTTTGCAACCATGGCCTGAGTTTCAGTCAGCTGATATTTTCCACCGTACGGCATCAGCACGCTGGCTGCTCCGATGGAGGAGTCAAACATCTCGACAAGACCTTTCTGGGAGCATGCGTTGAGGTCTGACAGGGTGGACAGCCATTTTTCTTTCACGTCGGCAATGTCACCGCTTCTTTTTAACGGGGTGTCCTCTGCTTTTGGAATCTCTACGAAGACATCATTCTCCTGATGTGCTCCGTTGGTATCCAGGAATGCACGGGAAATATTGACGATCTCTTTTCCTCTCCAGGAGAGTACCAGACGCGGGTCCTCGGTTACGACTGCAACTTCGGTTGCCTCCAGGTTCTCTTCTGCGGCATATTTCAGGAACTGCTCACGGTCTTTCGGGTCGATGACAACGGCCATACGCTCCTGGGACTCGGAGATGGCGATCTCGGTTCCGTCGAGGCCGGCATATTTTTTCGGTACTTTGTCCAGATTGATCTTAAGGCCCGGTGCCAGCTCGCCGATGGCAACGGAAACTCCGCCTGCACCGAAGTCGTTGCATTTTTTAATCAGAAGGCTGACTTCCTCGCGGCGGAACAGTCTCTGCAGTTTACGCTCAGTCGGTGCGTTTCCTTTCTGTACCTCTGCACCGCAGGTCTCGATGGATTCTGTCGTATGTACTTTGGAGGAACCGGTTGCACCGCCGCAGCCGTCTCTTCCAGTACGGCCGCCGAGCAGGATGATGATATCGCCCGGATCGGAATTTTCACGGACAACGGCACGGCGCGGTGCTGCTCCAAGGACGGCTCCGATCTCCATACGTTTTGCCACGTAGTCCGGATGGTAAACTTCTTTGACATAGCCGGTTGCAAGACCGATCTGGTTTCCGTAGGAGCTGTAGCCGTGTGCTGCTTCTCTTACGAGTTTTTTCTGCGGAAGTTTTCCTTCGAGTGTCTCGCTCTGCGGACGGGTCGGATCTGCGGCTCCGGTCACACGCATTGCCTGATATACATAGGTTCTGCCGGAAAGCGGGTCACGGATTGCACCGCCAAGGCAGGTTGCTGCACCACCGAACGGCTCGATCTCGGTCGGGTGGTTGTGGGTCTCGTTTTTGAAGTTGATCAGCCACTCTTCGTCTTTTCCGTCTACATCTACCGGTACGACGATGGAGCATGCGTTGATTTCATCAGACTCTTCCTGATCTGCGAGTTTTCCTTCGGATTTCAGTTTTTTCATTGCCAGAAGGGCAAGGTCCATAAGGCAGATGAATTTGTCGTCACGGCCTTTGTAGAGTACCTCACGGTCGCTTAAGTAGCGGTCGTAGCTTTTTTTCATCGGCTCGTAGTAGTCGCCTTCGCCGAAGGTCACGTTGGTAAGCTCGGTGGAGAAGGTGGTATGGCGGCAGTGATCGGACCAGTAGGTATCGAGTACGCGGATCTCGGTCATGGATGGATTTCGTTTTTCTTCGCCGCGGAAGTAGTTCTGGATATGCAGGAAGTCTTTGAAGGTCATGGCAAGGCCGAGGGAATCATACAGGGCTTTTAATTCTGCCTCCGGCATGTCGATGAATCCGTCGAAGATTTTGACGTCTGCCGGCTCTTCAAATTTTGTCACGAGGGTTTCCGGTTTTTCAAGTCCTGTCTCTCTGGAGTCTACCGGATTGATGCAGTGTGCTTTGACTGCGTCAAACTGCTCATCAGTCATCTCTCCTTCGATAACATACGTAACGGCGGAGCGGATGATCGGCTGCTCGTCTTCTTTTAAGAACTGCACGCACTGTACGGCAGAATCGGCTCTCTGATCAAACTGTCCCGGAAGGAATTCTACGGAAAATACTCTCGCACCTTCTGCACGCGGGAAATCTTCCTGATAGCAGATATCAACCGGCGGCTCTGCAAAGACTACTTTACATGCTTTCTCATATGTCTCATCACTGATATTTTCTACATCGTACCGGATCAGCTCCCGTACGTTGGTTACGGTCTGGATGTTCAGATAGTGCTTGATTTCATGCTTCAGATCTTTCGCCTTAATCGCAAATTCCGGCTTTTTCTCCACATAAACGCGTCTGACTGTACTCATTTTTATCCTCCATTTGTCTGAATCATAGTCCCCCAAAAACGGGACAATCTTTCGTTACTTACAGAATAGCATATTTATCTTTATAAATGAAATTAATATATCTTATATGTTTTATAAGTTTTGTTTCTTAATAGACGGACGCATTCCATTTTTCCTGCACTACCATCCCACTCATCACCCATTCTCTCCCGTCCTAAACCGTCAGGCCCGCGCACCTTCTGGTGC
>NZ_JAQEGR010000013.1:0-103875 GCF_027667425.1 Fusicatenibacter saccharivorans | reverse complement strand
TTCTGGTGCGCGGGCCGTCCGTTTCCGTTTTTACATTCTATATTTCGCTTTTTTCTCCCGTGTCCGCAGTGCATTCCCCGCCTTTGCCGGCCGGTACAGCAGCATACAAGTTCCCGCATTCATAACAAGCGCACAGCACACATCCGATACGGAGTGCTGTTTTAAAAACATGGTCGAAAACACAATCAGCACCGTCAGGCCCAGGCAGACGTTTCGGAATACCGGGCGGTTTTTGAGCTGCTCGCTGTGTTCTACGGCAACAGCTACGGCTACGGAATTATATACGTGAATACTTGGGAATACGTTGGTCGGTGTGTCTGTCAGGTAAAGGCCTCTGACCAGATCCGTGAAAATGTTCTCCCGTGGGAATACCGTCGGGCGCAGGTTCTGGCCGTTCGGGTACAGATAGGAGATCACGAGGAACGCCGTCATTCCGATTCCCAGGTTGATAATCAGCTGATAATATTCTCTGCGGTTCTTGTTGCAGAAGCCGAAATAAAGGACAGACCATGCAATATATCCAAACCACATAAAATAAGGAATCACAAAAAACTCACAGAACGGAATCATATCATCAAACGGAGTATGAATCAGATGATAACCTTTCGTAATGTGCGTTTCCAGATATTGAAAACATTTCAGATAGAAAATACCATAAACCACTACCGGAAGAAAATGCTTATATTTTTTTATTGTCTTCATAGTTTCCCTCCACTTTTCTGACGAGGTTTTTCTCTTCAACCTGCTGAAATTATAGCACACCGAAAACCGAAGTCAATAAGCTTTATTATTTTTTAAGAAACAATTCATCGGTTTCTGAAAACCGTCCTTGGGATGGAAATGTTCAAAGATCGCCGCGTCGAATTTTTTCCGTGTCCGGTTATATACATGCTCATCTTTTACCGTCCATGCAAATGCCGGTGTCCGAAACAGCATACGGTCGATCAGGAAGCCCGGGCAGTCGGCATAGCGGTGGTCGTAGGCGATAAAATCCGGTTTCCCGATAAAATTCAGCATCAGATGACGCGCCATTATCCGCAGGATCAGATGCACCTTATCATTCTTTGAAAAACGGCCGGAAAGCTGGCCGCGCAGCGTCTGCGGCATGTGGCGGCGGCACCAGCGGAGGGCCAGGCTGTTGAAGGATTCCATGCAGAACATACCGGTGTACCCCTCCATCTCCTTCTGAAATCCCGCACAGACCGCCGTGGAAAGTCCCGGCATCTTGATTTCGATTAAAAGCGGCACGCGGCCGTCTACCGTCTGCAGTACCTCACGAAGCAGCGGAATCTTTTCCGTGCTGTCGCCCAGATGGAACTGCTGGAGTTCCTCATACGTATAATCGCTGATTTTTCCCTCGTTTCCACACATCCGCTTCATCGTGTCGTCGTGGAACACCACAATCCGGCCATCCTTTGTGATCTGAATATCCAGCTCGATGGCATATCCCTGCTCCGCCGCGCGGGCAAAAGCCGGAAGAGAATTCTCCGGAACTCCCTCCGCCGCGTTCCACAGACCGCGGTGCGCATAATTCCATTCCGCAAATTTCAGACATTCCTGCCGTCTCGATGTAGCCGGCAGAATGGAAAAGAAATAACCTGCTGCCATGACGGCAAGCACTGCAAAAAATATGATCCAGAACATCATCTTTCCATCCCTTCTTTCACCCAGTCGCCCAAAAGGCGGAGACGCTCCGTTTCCAGTCCGATCCTTTCCTCCGTGCGGTGTCCGCCCGATTCTCCGTCCAGGTGGACCGGTTCCGCGCGGTCTGTCTGAAAGGAAAGGCTGCTGCACCGCTCCATATGTACCTCAGGAAATCCCGTGTGGCGTCCAAACAGCGCCATCGGCAGAAGATAGCTGACTTTCCATTTGGCAAGATTGGAAACCACCATCACGTCGAGCAGATCATCTGTCCCGTCCGCCTCCGGGCAGAAGCAGAAGCCGCCGCCCTCGTACGGAAAATTCATTGCCACTGCAAAAAGAACATTTTCAAACGAACGGTGTTCTCCGTTTTCCAGCGCTGCATCCAGCGTGAACGGTTCGAGATAAAAGAGCTGCCGCAGTGCAATCATCACATACGTAAGTTTTCCCAGATGCAGCCGGTTCAGCGTATTCTTGATTTTTGATGCCAGCGCCTCGTGGCAGATGCCTGCATCAAAACCGATGCCGGTGCTGACGAGAAATCTCCGCTTTTGGCTGCCAAGAAGCGCCGTTCCAATGTTGATCTCCTTTTCCTCCCCTTTCAGCACAGCTTCCAGCGCCTGCAGCGGATCGGAGGGAATTCCGGCACCGCGCGCAAAATCGTTGCCGCTTCCCGTTGGAATATAACCGAACTTTACATCCGACAGGCTGGTGATTCCATCGACCGCCTCATTCGCCGTACCGTCTCCGCCGATCGTCAGAAGGACATCATCGGGATTCCATACCCCTTTCGCGGTCAGTCGTGCTGCCGTCTCCCGTGCGCTTCCGTGATACTTTGTCGGATATACACGAAATTCCGTTCTGCGCCGCTCAAGCTCGCCCTCAATCACCGGCCACAGCTTCTCGCCGCGCCCCGACCGCGATTTTTTATTTACTATAATATGATACATCAAAGTCATACCTTCCTTTTTCTTCTGCAAAAAACCACTTCAAATCACCTGAATCATGTTCTTACGCAGCGAAACAGCAAGTGTTTCACTGCTGAGTGAACAGTAACCAAATCAGCCATATTGTAGCAGTTTTCCCCGCAAACCACAACTATCTTCACAAAATCTTAACTTGTTGCCGCCGTAAAAATTCCCGCACCCCTGTCTTTTCTTTCTTGACAGACCTTTTTGTTCTGCTAAAATAAAAAGTACCGCGGTTTCGTCCGCAGAACGTCACTCATTTCTGAGGAGGTTTTTATGAATTTTTACGATATGACACGCGCAGGGAGGATGATACGATGAAGCTCTCCCCCGCATTTCTCGCTTATAAACTAAGCAGCGCTTTTTCGGTTCTTGCACCGGAAAACCTGCCGCTCTCCGGCACACTGGAGCTGCCTGTTCTTTACCAGACAGGCTCCGCAGCCACTGCGCACCGTTTCTTTCTCTGCACAGAAGAACAGATCGGCTCTCTTTCCTCCCTCCCGGAAGAAAGCAGCTCCCTTTTTCTTCTCTGTACCGAAGAACTGCCGGAGGAACTTCCGGCTCCGGTTTCGATCGCCGTTAAGAGCAGCGTATCCGCTGTTTTTTCGTTCCTGCAGGAGCTTTTCTGGACGTACGATTCCTGGCAGAAGGAGCTGATGCAGGCACGGCTCGACGGAAAATCGATCCAGCATCTTTTAAATCTCTCCCTGCCTGTTTTTGCCCACCCGCTGATGGTGGTCGGCATGGATTTTTCCATCATCGCCGCAGCGTCCGAAGAACCTTCCTTTTTTCCCGAGAAGGTGTTTGGCTCCCTCGATGCAACGCGCCCGCTTCTGCTCTCCTTGACAGAAAGCAGCGAATACGCGTCCGTCCGCGATCTCAATGGATGGTTCCGCTTTCCGGATCACGTAACGGGACTTGGTTCCCTCTGCGTCAACATCACGCAGCATGGTCAGAGCGCCTACCGCCTGCTGCTCCTCGACACAAAAAAGGATCTTTCTGATTCCGAAGGCTTTCTTCTTGAATTTCTTGCAGAAATGATCCATCACGCCTTCCTGCACAATGTGATGCAGAAAACCTCGCCTGCGCAGTCGCTTCACACCGTGCTGCTCCGTGCCCTCGACGACCGGATGGCCGACTATATTGCGGTCAGCCAGGCTCTCGATGCGCTCGGCTGGCATTCCCGCCACACCTACTGCTGCCTCTATCTGCAGCTTTCCGATATGGATCAGAAAAACCTGACGGCAAACTCGGTCTGCGCCTATCTGGAAAATATTCTGACCGGCTGCTCCGCGTTTCCACACGGCGGCGGTATCGTTGCGTTCTTTAACCTCACGCTGTCCGATTTTTCCATGACCGATCTGATGGAACGCATGGTGCACTTTGTGGAGGACAGCTCCTTAAATGCCGGCTTTTCGCGCTGCATGAACGGCCACATGAATCTGCGCCGCCAGTATATCCAGGCAAAAATCGCCCTGCAGTTCGGCACGCGAAAATACCCGGACAAGCGGATGCATCCGTTCAACGATATCTCGTTTGACTACATCCTCGATCAGGCAACAAAAAAGCTCCCCGGCTACATGCTGTGCCATGAGAGACTTCTCTTTCTGCAGGAGCACGACGACAGCTCCGGCAGTGACTATATGCGGACGCTCCGCTGCTATCTGGACAACCACTGCAATGTCGTCCAGACGGCGCGTGAGCTTTTTATCCACCGCAGTACCCTGCTCTACCGCCTGGAAAAGATCAAGGAAATTTTAGAATCTGATCTTTCCAGCCCGGATGAAATTCTGTATCTGATGCTTTCGTTCCGTTTTATCGACCTCGAGAATGAAGAAGAAAACCGTTCTGGATCTTCGCAGCCAGAAAAGCACAGATAAAACCAACCGCAATTCCCGCCAGGACATCGGTCGGGAAATGCACAAACAGATACAGTCTGGAAAATGCAATCAGGCAGGCCAGAATCAGTGCGGCAGCTCCTTCTTTTTTGTGCATCACAAAAATAGAGACTGCCGCCGCAAACGAGGCTGCCGAATGGCCCGATGGGAAGGAATAGTCCTTCGGAGCGGCAACCAGCAGCTTTACCTGCTCGTCAATCCAGCACGGACGCGGGCGCGCTGCCAGCGGCTTTAACACCAGATTACATAAAATCAAATCTAAAATCAGCGCGATCGCCATTCTTACACCGCATTTCCGGTATTTCGGAAGGATTAAGAAAACGGCAGTCAGCGCAATCCAGATCCATCCCGCATTTCCAAGTGAAGTAATTCCCACCATCACCCGATCGAGCACTGCATTGTGAAGATGCTGCAGTGCATATAAAATTGAAAAATCCATTCTTACCCCTCTCTGTAAAAAATGGGCATTTTTCTGCTGTACATCTGCTGATCGGCGGCCGCCTCGTACAGAAATTCCGCCAGGGCCTCTCTCGAGTATCCAGGCCGGAACTGGCTGCCGTCCAGCGAAATACTGCAGTTCTGCCCTACCTTTTTCACTTTCCCGTCTCTTCCCGGACACGTCCGCACCAGTGTCCAGTTCAGATCGCTCCGTGCCAGAACCTGTCCCATCTTCTGCATATCTTTATAGACACCTGGCCAGAAAATCTGCATGAATTTCGTACTCATTCTCTGGTATTTGTCCTCGCAGTCTCCAAACGCATGAATGCAGACATGTCCTACCGTCACAAACCTCGTTTTTCCAAGCTGCTTCATGGCTGAGAGAATCATCGCGTTTCCGTCAGCCAGCGGTGTCTCCTCTTCTTTTACATGTTTCACACGCATCGGAGTCAGCACGCTGATGACTGCATCCGCTTCCAGCAGTGCCTCCAGCACGCGTTCCCGGTTCTGAAGGCTTCCCTCAATCACGGTCAGATTTTTTCTCGGCCAGATCGCTTTTGCATCCGGCACGTAGGCGGTCACCTGTGCGCCGTGAAGAAGCGCCGTGTTGGTCACATACTGCCCAAGCAGTCCCCCCAGACTGAATATTGTAATTCTCATGAAATCCTCACTCTCATCTGTGTGTCTTTTGTATCCTCCGCAGATTTTTTGACACACTTTCCTAATGTTATCTCCTATTCTAACACACCGCCCGTATACGATACAATGAAATAAAACTAAAAAAAGTATAACCTTTTTCGTCCTTTCTTCATATCGTAAGTAGAACCGTATTTTCAGGAGCTTTGATCTTATGCCCTATACTATCGTAATCGATGCCGGACATGGAGGAACACAGTTGCGCAAGTAAGACTGATAACGAAATTACTTAAAGAAAGGTAACTGTTGCTCCTATCAAAATTAAATATGTGTGAGAGGACAAGCCTTTCAGTTCATAGACGTTCAGAAATGAGCGTCTATTTTTTTACCCAAATGAAAGGAGAATCAAAAAATATGAATAAGATACTGAAACGATTGTTTACAGGTGTTCTCACCCTTGCAACCGTCTTTACCGCACTACCTACAACTGCTGTTCATGCTGCGGAAACGCAATACTGGACAGCATCAGAGGAACGTGTCGGAATTGTTGAGAAAGTAATGAATGACGGTTCTATCGGCTCTACATTCAACGAGGGGCATATGACCGTCGAGGGCGAGGACGCTTACTGTATCGACATCAACACAGGCTTTAAGAATGGATATAAGACTAGAGCTGACGCAAGTACACGCATGACTGTCGACCAGATAGCTGACGTTGCTTTATCTCTTGAATACGTCAAACAGTATACGAAAAGTCATACAGGATTGAACAGCCAGCACGCCTATCTTTTAAGACAGTTAGTAGTCTGGCAGAGATTGAGCGTCCATCTTGGGTGGAGCTGTGACAATGTACGAGCTTCCTATGATGAAATCTCAAAATCCGTGCAAGATGAAGTATTCGCCGGAGCGAAAGCCTTTGTAGCAGCAAATAAAGGACGCTATGACTGTTACGGTTATATCTACACTGGTGAGGGGCAGGATTTAGGACAGTTCTATGCAAAGTTGGCTGTCGGGAATGGCAAGATTCAGAAATCTTCCAGTAATACCACAGTTACGAACGGGAATAACTGCTATTCCCTCTCTGGTGCGACTTATGGTGTCTATTCTGATAAAGGCTGCACGAAATCTGTTGTCACACTTACGACAAATGCCAGTGGAAATACTGACACTGTGGAATTAAGAGCTGCAACATACTATGTGAAAGAAACGAAAGCCCCAAAAGGATTCCAGTTAGATAAGAACGTCTATACTATGACGGTCAAAGCTGGTGAAACTTCTACATTGAAAGTCAGCGACACACCAAAAGTCACAGACACTTTGGTTGAGCTTTTCAAGATTGATATGGAAACTTCCAAAGCTACGCCACAGGGTAACGCTTCTTTGGAGGGTGCAGAGTTTGTCTGGAAGTATTATGACGGATATTACACAAAAGACAATCTTCCATCAGAACCAACACGCACATGGACGACAAAGACAATCGCTGAAAAAGACAGCAAGAATGAAGTCCATTACATCACAAGATTAGCGGATTCCTACAAGGTGTCTGGTGACAGTTTCTATACACAGAATGGTACTATCTGCTTGCCGCTTGGTACTATCACTGTAGAAGAAAAGGCAGCTCCAAACGGTTACTTATTGGAGGGTGCTTATATGCAGGCTGCAGGAAGTTTTGAACAGATAAAAGGTGTCTATGTGTCACAGATTACAGAAGATGGGGAGCTTGCAGCATTAAGCGGCAGCAACCAGTATTCCGTATCAGACAAGGTTATCCGTGGCGGTGTCAAAATCCAGAAACGTGACCTTGAAACCAAAGATACAAAGGCACAAGGCGGTGCGACTTTGAAAGATACTGCCTTTGAAATCATTTCCTTAAATGATAACGCTGTCTTGGTAGATGGCAAGCTATACAGCAAAAATGAAGTCGTCAAGACAATCCATACAGGTGTTGACGGTATCGCTGCAACTGCCACTGATACATTACCATACGGAAAATACCGTATTGAGGAAAGCAACGCACCAGAGGGATATTTGACAGATGGTGCAAAACCGATTGAATTTGAAATCACAGAAGATGGCAAAATCGTGGATTTAACAGATGAAACACATTCCATCTACAATCAGATTAAACGTGGTGATTTGGAGGGTGTGAAAATTGGTGATGGTACTCACAAGCGACTTGCGAATGTTCCCTTTAGGATCACAAGCAAGACGACTGGTGAAAGCCATATCATTGTGACAGATAAAAACGGTCAGTTTTCCACTTCCTCTGACTGGGTATCTCATAAACAGAATACCAATGCTGGAAAGACCAGTGAGGACGGTATCTGGTTCGGTACTTCCACACCAGACGACAGCAAAGGTGCATTGCTCTATGATACTTACACAATCGAAGAATTACGCTGCGTTTCCAACAAGGGAATGACACTGATTCCGGCGTTTGATGTGGTGGTATCAAGAAATAATGTAGTTATTGACTTGGGTACTTTGACAGATGATTATGAGCCAGAAATCTCTATCCATACGACTGCCACAGATAAGGTGACAGGTGAAAAATCAATCGTTGCTGGAAAGAGCGTGACTATCGTTGATACTGTGACTTTAGATGGTCTGACAAAAGGCACGAAATATCAGTTGAAAGGCTGGCAGATGGTGAAGTCTGAAAATGCACAGCTTTTGATTGACGGGCAGCCTGTAGAAAGTGGCTATACCTTTACTGCGGAAGATTCCAGTATGGAAGTCGAGATTGCCTTTACATTCAATGCTTCTTCTCTTGCAGGGAAAGACCTTGTGACCTTTGAAGAATTATACGATTTATCCAATCCAGACGAGCCTACAAAGGTAGCGGAACATAAAGATATTGAGGACGAGGGGCAAACGGTGACGATTACGGAACGTATCATCACTATGCACACAACCGCTACCGACAAGGCAACAGGTAAAAAGACAATCGAAGCTGGCAAGGACGTAACTATCGTTGATACTGTGACTTTAGATGGACTTGAAAAAGGCGTGAAATACACCCTTAAAGGCTGGCAGATGGTGAAGTCTGAAAATGCAGAACTTATCGTGGGTGGTAAACGTGTAGAAAATGACCTTACCTTTACTGCCGAGGATTCTAAAATGGAGGTTCAGATTGAGTTTACATTCAATGCTTCGGAGCTTGGCGGCAAAGAGCTTGTGACCTTTGAAGAATTATATGACGTAACCAATCCAGACAATCCTATCAAAGTAGCTGAACATAAGGACATCAAGGACGAGGGGCAGACGGTAACTGTCAAAGAAAAACCAGAATCCCCTACGACACCAGAAGAACCTAGTACACCAACAAAGACAAGTGATTCACCAAAAACAGGTGACAACACGCCATTTGTCGCATTGTTCGTCATGATGGGAATTTCTGCTGCTGGTCTTATCTTTGCCGGATATAAGAGATTTGGCAGAAAAGGAAACAGATAATGAGCCTGACACTTGGGAGCCTGTTTGATGGAATCGGTGTATTCCCTCTTGCGGCTTCTCGTCATGGGATTATTCCTGTATGGGCGAGTGAGATTGAAAAAGTACCGATTTCCATTACGAAAAGGCATTTTCCCGATATGCTCCACTTGGGGGATATTACGAAGCTGAAAGGCTCTGAAATACCTCCGGTGCATATCATCACATTCGGCTCACCTTGTCAGAATCTCTCCACAATCGGATTCCGTGAGGGACTGGCAGGAAGTAAATCGGGGCTTTTCTATCATGCAATCAGAATCATAAAAGAAATGAGGTGTGCGACCAATGGCATATTTCCAGTTATCGCTGTTTGGGAAAACGTCGCAGGAGCGTTTTCATCAAATCACAGGCTGGACTTTAAATTCGTGCTGGAATCATTCACAGATTCCGAGATTCCAATGCCTGATTCTGGAAGATGGGCAAAATGCGGAATGGTTAGAGGGAGTGTCGCTGATGTCTGCTGGCGCCTCTTGGACGCCCAGTATTGGGGAGAACCCTCCCTCGTACAGAGAAGAAAGCGCGTCTTTGTCGTGGCAGATTTTGGAGGACAGCGTGCCGCAGAAATATTACTTAAATCCCGTCAACTGTACCCACTTCCTGACACTGGCACAGAGAGCGGGCTATCCTCCGCCAGAGCCGGTGGAATATCTGCTGCTGAAACAGGGAGGGAAATACCTGTCTTATGTCCCTTTGAGGAAAGACGAATGCGAAGCTGTGCAAAATCGGGAGATATACCCGGATTCTTACGAAGCTTCGGACGGTCAGATGACCCTTTTCCCACTCTTTTAGCTGGTGCGGTCAATATTTTTTCGTTCTGGTATGAGGGGAAAGAAAAAGACGGAGTTATCCGCTATCTGACACCGCTTGAATGTGAACGTCTGATGGGGCTTCCCGACAACTGGACGAAGTATGACTATCTCGGAAAACAGACCAGTGCCAACGCAAGGTGTACCGCACTTGGAAACGCAATCGCCTTACCCTGTGCGGAGTACATCATGGCAGGAATCAAAGAAGTATTGGAGGGATAAGGGTTGAAAAACTATCACAACAAAGAACCGCCTGAAACAGATTTATTTTAGGAAAATCAGCATATGGCTGATATTTTATCTAACTTCTGCCTGATTACGATTTATCTTTCTGAATGGGGATTGTCAAGGGTGCTTTCGGCACAACGCCTGCCCTTTACTATCCACAGGCAGACAGATATTATCCCGACAGCAGAATGACACAATCAATCATTAAAAATATAGAAAGAAAAGAGGTAAACAATTTATGGAATTAAAACACGTTATCCCTAACATGGAAAAGACATTCGGGAATTTGGAGTTTGCAGGTGAAAATAAAGTTGAACAGCGCAGGATCAACGGACGTATGACGGTAGTTTCCCGCAGCTTCAACCTTTATTCGGACGTACAGAGGGCAGATGATATTATCGTGGTGCTGCCTGCTTCTGCTGGTGAGAAAAATTTTGAATCAGAGGAAAAAGTGAAACTTATCAATCCCAAAATCACCGCAGAGGGTTACAAAATCGGTACAAGAGGATTCACAAACTATATCTTATCGGCTGACGATATGGTGAAAGCATAAGGAGGTATTGAGTATATGAGATTAGCAAACGGAATCATCATTGACAAAGAAAAGACTTTCGGAGTATTGAAATTCTCCGCATTAAGACGAGAGGTACATATCCAGAATGAGGACGGTACGGTTTCTGAAGAAATCAAAGAACGTACCTACGATTTGAAGTGTAAGGAGCAAGGACGCATGATACAGGTGAGTATTCCGGTTTCTGTTCCGTTAAAGGAATTTGACTACAACGCCGAGGTGGAAATCATCAATCCTGTGGCTGATACGGTGGCAACCGCTACATTTCAAGGGGCAGACGTTGACTGGTATATCAAGGCAGATGATATTGTCTTGAAGAATAAGAACGGTCAGCCAGCAGGAAATAACCACGCTCCCAACAATCCGCAGCATAAGAAATAAAGAAAGGATTTAGCCTATGCCACGATTCAATAAACGTGGGAATCGAATCAGAGCCAGTGACAAATCACTGGTTTTTCGTTTCTCGGCTGGTTCGCTGCTCCTGCTGTTCTTCTCTGTAGTAGTAATACTGAACCTAAAGGCAATCATCACAACAGACTGGAAATCGGTCAGCTTTCTACAAGATGGCAGTGTCCATTTGACAATCACGCCATATAGGATAGTGACTATCGTTGTGGCGACTCTGGTCTGTATATTGGCTGCCCTTTTTTATCGCAGATTCCAGTATGATAGAGTGAAACAGTTTTTTCATCGTCAAAAGCTGGCTCGTATGCTGTTGGAAAATGGCTGGTATGAATCGGAATCCACACAGGACAGTGGCTTTTTCAAGGACTTGCCAGCCACTACCAAAAAAGAGAAAATCACCTATTTCCCTAAACTTTATTACCGTATGGAGCATGGACTTTTATATATCCGTACAGAAATCACATTGGGGAAATATCAAGAGCAGCTTTTACACTTGGAAAAGAAACTGGAAACAGGCTTGTACTGTGAGCTAGTGTCAAAAGAACTGCATGATTCCTATGTGGAGTATGTCTTACTTTATGACACTAGCGCAAACCGTATCACCATAGATGAAGTACAGGCGGAACATGGCAGCCTGCGTCTTATGAAAAATGTCTGGTGGGAGTATGACAAGCTCCCTCATATGCTGATTGCTGGCGGTACAGGTGGAGGAAAGACGTATTTTGTCCTCACTATCATTGAAGCTCTGCTCCGCAGCAATGCGGTCATGTATGTGTTAGACCCAAAGAACGCCGACCTTGCGGATTTGTCCGTTGTCATGCCGGAAGTCTGGTATAAGAAAGACGATATAACCGCCTGTATTGACCGCTTCTATGACGGTATGATGGCAAGAAGTGAAGCAATGAAGCTCATGGAGAATTACAGGACAGGTGAAAACTATGCCTATCTCGGTCTTGCTCCGCATTTTCTTATCTTTGATGAATACGTGGCGTTTATGGAAATGCTTACCACAAAGGAAAATGCTGCTGTGTTGAACAAATTGAAACAGATAGTCATGCTCGGACGACAGGCAGGATATTTTCTGATTCTCGCCTGTCAGCGACCAGACGCAAAGTATCTCGGTGATGGAATCCGTGACCAGTTCAATTTCCGTGTGGCATTGGGGCGTATGTCAGAACTTGGGTACAGTATGATGTTCGGTGAAGTAGACAAGGACTTTTTTCTGAAACAGATCAAAGGACGTGGCTATGTTGATACAGGAAACAGTGTCATATCCGAGTTTTACACTCCCCTTGTACCCAAAGGACACGACTTCCTAAAAGAGATAGGGAGATTGTCACAAAACAGGCAGGACGGACAGGCGGCGTGCGAAGCGTTAGACGCAGGTACGGACTAGCCTGTGTTGGGGTGGCGCAAGCCGCCCCAACCATCTGCCCCCGTTATCTAACAGGGGGGCACAAATTATCTGGAAACAGTCAATTACATATCAAAAAGTCCTTGAAAATAGAGGACTTTTCCAACATTCAAGGGAGTGTGACAAAATCGGTAACTGTCACATTCCTTTTTCGATGGGAGGGATTGAAACTGAAGGATACCGATTGGATAAACAAACTCAAAGAAAAACGGACGCAGTACGGCGTTTCCCAGAATCGTCTTGCGGTCATGGCTGGTGTTAGTCGTGAGTATGTCAGCAGAATTGAATCTGGAAAAGTAGCCTTGACGGAAGAAATCAAGGGGAAATTCACGGACGCTCTGGAAAAGCTGAATCCAGAGAATCCGTTGGAAATGGTCTTGGATTACGTCAGAATCCGATTCTCCACACAGGACGTTAAGCACGTTGTTGAGGATATTCTGCAATTAAAGCTGGACGTAATGATACATGAGGATTACGGGTTCTACTCCTATGCGGAACATTATGTGCTTGGTGATGTGTTCGTGCTGACATCACCCGATAAGGAAAAAGGCACGCTATTAGAGCTGAAAGGCAAAGGCTGTCGGCAGATGGAAAGCTATCTGCTGGCACAGCATAGGAGCTGGTATGACTTTCTCATGGACGCTCTGGTGGAGGGAGGTGTGATGAAACGTCTTGACCTTGCCATCAACGACATGGCAGGAATCTTGGATATTCCAGAGCTGACAGAGAAATGCAACCATGAGGAATGTATTTCCGTATTCCGCAGCTTCAAGAGTTACCGCAGCGGTGAGCTGGTGAGAAGCAATGAACAGGACAGATACGGAATGGGAAATACGCTTTATATCGGTTCACTCAAATCGGAGGTTTATTTCTGTATCTATGAAAAGGACTATGAGCAGTATGTGAAATACGATATTCCGATTGAAGATACGAAAATCAAGAACCGTTTTGAAATCCGGCTGAAAAATGAGCGAGCCTATTATGCGGTGCGTGACCTGCTGACCTACCATGACGCAGAGCGTACCGCTTTTGATATTATCAACCGTTATATGCGGTTCGCTGACAGGGAGGTGGAGAAAAGACGCAGCGAATGGCAGACCAATGAGAAATGGGCGTATTTTATTGGCTCTGATCGTGGGCGTTTGAAACTGACGACCAAACCAGAGCCTTACACGCTCACGAGGACACTCAACTGGATAAGCAGACAGGTCGCTCCCACTTGGAAAGTCTTAGAGAAGATTGACAGTAAAAATGGCACGACTTATCTCAAAGACATTTTAGACCATGCGAAACTTACGGAGCGTCACAAAAAGCTGATTGAACAGCAGACAACCTCTACGGAGGAAATGATTACAGAAACGGAGGATTGACAACATGAAGCATATCTTATTTGATTTATTTTTAGTATCTCTTGGTGCAGGTATCGGAGTGGTTACAATGTGTCTGGTACGGGCTAGCAGCCAGTTTGACAGAGATATGGAAACATGGAAAAGAGGTGAGAAATAATGAATTTCGGACTGAACTTATACAACTGGTTTTTATCCAATGCACAGTCACTTGTGCTTATGGCAATCGCTGTTATCGGGGTGTATCTCGGTTTCAAGCGTGAGTTTTCCAAACTTATTGGCTTTCTGGTGATTGCCTTAATCGCTGTCGGTCTGGTATTCAATGCCACTGGCGTGAAAGACGTACTGTTACAGTTATTCAATAAGATTATCGGGGCGTAATCATATTGTTATATCCTCCGCAAGATGTTATAATTTGTTGTAATTTAATGAATTGCGGAGGAATGATTATGAAAGATTTTATTGATTTCTTAAAATTACCGCCTAATATTCTAGGAGCTTTGTCTATTGCAAGCGGAGCATTATTACTATTGCCAGACCAGTTGGCTAAAAGGCTATATATGACAGAGTTTCGTGATAAATATGGATTTACAATAGGTATTATTTTTGTCGTTTCAACTGCTATACTAATAGTTCTTATAGTTAGTAAAATATATCATTACTTTTATGATAAGCATTCATCAAAAAAATTGGTTGAAGCACAAACAAAATATCTTAAAAGAATGACACCAGAACAAGTTATTGTGATTCGGGAGTTTATCAATGAACCAACACATACATTGCCACTTCCTTATAATAATGGATTGGTAATTGAGTTACAACACCTGCAAATTATTACACCAGCAGGACAAACTCATTTGGTAGATATGTTAGACCCTCAAATTCAATTCTTTTTGCAACCGTGGGTTATTCAGAGAATTAACAATGATGATGAATTAAGGCAAAAATTTTATTAAAATGAATTAGCAGTAAATCATAATAGGTTTGCTGCTTTTTTTATGCAAAATTTTTAGATTGGAGGACAACATGAAAACAGATATTTTTGAGGATATGAAAGATTATATCGGCTGTAATGATGTTTCCGACCTGCCTTACCGCAAACGTGAGGTGTGGGAAGAAATCAAACGACAGCTACCGCTTAAATATCCTAAAGAACAGTTAGAAAAATTTTCTCATTATATGTTCGGTGTAGATTATGCTGTTATAATGGGAATACTGGAAATGAAAGGAAGTGACAGAACATGCAGGAAATGCGAATCTACCTGTTAAACAATACAAGGCCTTACCATGATGAGGACGACGGTTATTCTGGCGACTGGTTCAACTGTCCTGTGGACTTTGAGGAAGTCAAGGAAAAACTCGGCGTGGAGCATGAAGAACAGTTTGAGATTGCTGATTATGAGCTGCCTTTTGATTTACACAGCGATACGCCGCTTTGGGAAATCAATGCCAACTGCCGCATGGTTCTTGAATTGGAGGGTACGCCTATCGGCAATGAAATGAAAGCCATTCAGCAGAAATGGTTTTCCAGTTTCGAGGAATTTATCGACCATAAGGACGAGATACGCTACTATGATGTGGGTGACGGTGCGGCTCTGGCAGAATATCTTATCTGTGAGGAGTATGTTTTCGGTGAGATTCCTCACGAACTGCAAAAGCACATAGATTATCATTCCTATGGTAGTGAGTTGGAAATGGACGACAGATACTTATTTACCACAAGCGGCGTGTTCCGCTATCAGTAAAGGGGTGATGTGGTATCGAAGAAATGCGAATCTATATCGCCAATCTTGGGAAATACAATGAGGGTGAGCTTGTGGGTGCGTGGTTTACGCCGCCCGTTGATTATGACGAGATGGCAGAACGTATCGGCTTGAATGACAGGTACGAAGAATACGCTATCCATGATTATGAGCTGCCCTTTGAGATTGACGAGTACACGCCCATTGAGGAAGTCAACCGTATGTGTGAAATGGTGGAAGATTTACCAGAGAATATACAGGACGAATTGAGCGAGATGGTCGGTCATTTTGGAAGTATCGAAGAACTGTACGACAATAAAGACCGTATCTTTCACTATCCAGACTGTGAGGATATGGCAGATGTGGCAGAGTATTTTCTGTATGAAAGTGGAACAATGGACGCTGTACCAGAAGAATTGAGGGATTACATAGATTTTGAAGGCTATGGGAATAACCTCTATACCTCCGGCACATTCATAGAAACGAATCACGGTGTTTATGAAATCGGCTGGTAACGACAACTGAATATTTTACTATCTGCCAGTGAAATGACACTGGTTATTTTTTTGCAGCAGCCTTGAAAGATAGGCTGCTGTTTCCATTTTAGAACAGAAAGGAGCTGTGAAAATTGAAGAAAATCAAAAGCTATACAAGCATATGGAGCGTAGAGAAAGTCATTTACGCAATTAACGACTTTCAGCTCCCGTTCCCTGTCACGTTCAGCCAGATGGCTTGGTTTGTGGTGTCGCTGTTCGTGGTGATTCTCTTTGGGGAGCTTCCGCCCTTTAACATGATTGACGGTGCGTTCCTCAAATACTTTGGAATCCCTGTGGCGTTCACTTGGTTCGTATCGCAAAAGACCTTTGACGGAAAGAAGCCTTTTGGATTCCTGAAATCGGCTGTCACCTTTGCCTTACGTCCAAAAGTGACCTATGCCGGAAAAGCAATCAGACTGAAAAAGGAAAGATTCAATCCCGTTATTACGACAGTTAGGAGTGTGATGTATGTTCCCGATTAAATATATCGAAAACAATCTGGTGTTCAACCATGACGGTGAGTGCTTTGCCTACTATGAGCTGACACCTTACAATTATTCGTTCCTGTCACCAGAAGAAAAGTACATGGTGCATGACAACTTCCGTCAGCTTATTGCCCAGAACCGTGACGGAAAAATCCATGCCCTACAGATTGCCACAGAGGACAGCCTGCGTGCGGTACAGGAGCGTTCCAAAAAAGGAATCACAGGCAGATTAAAAGAGATTGCCTGTAAAAAAGTAGACGAACAGACAGAAGCGTTGGTTGAAATAATTGGGGAAAATCAGATTGACTATCGCTTTTTTCTTGGATTCAAGCTGCTGGTGAATGAGGAAGAAATCAGTTTCAAGGGTATGCAAAAATCAGCGGCTATGACCTTTACGGATTTTATCTATGAAGTCAATCACAAGCTGATGGGTGACTTTGTTTCCATGAACAATGATGAAATCAACCGTTTCCTAAAGATGGAAAAGCTCTTGGAAAGCAAAATCTCACGCCGCTTTCAGTTCCGCAGGCTGGATAAGAACGACTTCGGCTATCTCTTAGAACATATCTACGGGAATACAGGCGTTGCCTACAGTGATTATTCCTATGAGCTGCCAGTCAAGAAGTTAAAACGTGAAACGCTGGTGAAGCGATATGACCTCATCCGTCCGACACGCTGCATGATAGAGGAAAACCAGCGATACCTAAAGATTGAGCGTGAAGATCAGACAACTTTTGTTGCCTACTTCACGATTAACAATATCGTGGGTGAGCTGGATTTCCCGTCAAGCGAGATATTTTATTACCAGCAACAGCAATTCACGTTCCCTGTTTCCACTTCTATGAATGTGGAAATCGTCACCAACAAAAAGGCTCTGACGACTGTTAGGAACAAAAAGAAAGAATTGAAAGACTTGGATAACCATGCGTGGGAATCCAACAACGAAACGGGAAGTAACGTCATGGACGCTTTGGATTCGGTGAATGAGTTGGAAACCAATCTCGACCAGTCAAAGGAATCCATGTATAAATTATCTTACGTTATCCGTGTAGCTGCGGATTCTTTGGACGAGTTGAAAAGACGCTGTGATGAAGTCAAAGACTTCTATGATGATTTGAACGTCAAGTTAGTGCGTCCTTTTGGGGATATGCTTGGTCTTCATGGTGAATTTATCCCGTCCAGCAAGCGTTACATCAATGATTATATCCAGTATGTTACCAGTGACTTTCTCGCCGGACTTGGCTTCGGTGCGACACAGCAGCTTGGAGAAACGGACGGTATCTATATCGGTTACAATCTCGACACTGGAAAAAATGTGTACTTAAAACCTAGCCTTGCGGCACAGGGCGTAAAAGGTTCGGTAACAAATGCTCTTGCGGCGGCGTTCCTCGGTTCGCTTGGCGGTGGAAAGTCATTCTGTAACAACCTAATTATCTATTATGCGGTGCTGTTTGGAGGGAAAGCGGTCATTGTAGACCCAAAATCAGAGCGTGGCAACTGGCAGGAAACGTTACCCGATATTGCACAGGAAATCAAGATAGTTAATCTCACCAGTGAGGACAAGAACAGAGGACTTCTTGACCCGTATGTGATTATGAAGCGAACAAAGGACGCTGAAAGTCTGGCGATTGATATTTTGACATTCCTTACGGGTATTTCTTCCCGTGATGGTGAGAAGTTCCCTGTATTAAGGCGTGCAATCCGTTCTGTAACACAGAGCAAAAAACGAGGACTACTCCGTGTTATTGATGAATTGAGGAAAGACGGTTCTTCCGTGGCAGGGAGTATCGCAGACCATATCGAGAGCATGACCGATTATGACTTTGCACACCTTTTGTTCTCGGACGGTGATGTGGAGCAATCTATTAGTTTAGACCGACAGTTAAATATCATACAGGTGGCAGACCTTGTACTGCCGGATAAGGATACAAAGTTTGAAGAATACACCACAATGGAGCTGCTTTCTGTGGCAATGCTTATCGTTATCAGTACCTTTGCCCTTGATTTTATCCATTCCGACAGGAGTATTTTCAAGATGGTGGACTTGGACGAAGCGTGGACGTTCCTACAGGTAGCACAGGGGAAAGCACTGTCTAACAAGCTGATTCGTGCCGGACGTTCCATGAAC
Source organism: Fusicatenibacter saccharivorans (assembly GCF_027667425.1). NCBI lineage: Bacteria > Bacillati > Bacillota > Clostridia > Lachnospirales > Lachnospiraceae > Fusicatenibacter > Fusicatenibacter saccharivorans. The sequence goes on along the minus strand of NZ_JAQEGR010000013.1, from coordinate 85,141 downwards.
GCTGCTGTTTACTTCGTCACGCAAAACTCTGGTGATGTGGACGACGAAAAGATGAAGAACAATATCGGCTTGAAATTTGCCTTTCGTAGCACGGATATAAAAGAAATCAAGAATACCCTTGAATTTTTCGGTGTGGATAAGGAGGACGAGGGCAACCAGAAAAGACTTAGGGATTTGGAAAACGGGCAATGCCTGTTTCAAGATTTATACGGGCGTGTGGGCGTTATCCAGATTCACCCTGTATTCTCTGACCTGTTCCATGCCTTTGATACCAGACCGCCAGTACAGACAGAAGAAACGAGGTGAAGCCTATGCGTAAGAAAAAGATAATTCGCTGGCTGCTCATTACTCTTGCGGTGATTCTCGGCGTGCTGGTGATTTTATCCATCACAGGCACAGTGGCTTATGCGGCTGGACTGGTAGATAATACGGTGAGCGACAGCAACGCCTACTCTAAATATCCGTTGGAAAACTATCAGCTTGACTTTTACGTTGACAGCTCTTGGGATTGGCTACCGTGGAACTGGCTTGATGGGATTGGGAAAAGTATTCAGTATGGCTTGTACGCTATCACAAACTTTGTCTGGACGGTGAGCCTTTATATCTCCAATGCGACAGGCTATGTGGTACAGGAAGCCTACAAGCTAGACTTTATCTCTGATACCGCAAGCTCTATCGGAAAGAACATTCAAACGCTGGCTGGCGTGACGCAAAACGGATTTTCCAGCGAGGGATTTTATGTGGGATTCTTTTTACTTCTGATTCTGGTAATGGGAATCTATGTGGCATACACAGGACTGTTAAAAAGAGAAACCACAAAAGCTATTCACGCAGTTATCAACTTTCTTGTGGTGTTCCTGTTATCCGCTTCTTTTATTGCCTATGCCCCAAACTATATCAGCAAAATCAATGACTTTTCCGCAGATATAAGCAGCTCGGCATTATCGCTCGGTACAAAAATCGTGCTGCCCGATTCCAATAGCAAAGGAAAAGACAGTGTGGATTTGATAAGGGATAGCCTGTTTTCCATACAAGTGAAACAACCGTGGCTGCTTTTACAGTACGGGGAATCGGATATAGAAACGCTCGGTTCTGACCGTGTAGAAAGCCTGTTATCGGAAAGTCCGGACACAGACGACAGAGAGGACGTTGTGATTGAGGAAATCGAAGATAAGGACAACGACTATTTAAGTGTCACAAAGACTATGACCCGTCTTGGTATGGTGGTGTTCCTGTTTATCTTCAATATCGGTATTACAGCGTTTGTCTTTCTGCTTACCGGCATGATGATTTTCTCGCAGGTGCTATTTATCATTTACGCCATGTTTCTGCCGATAAGTTTCATTTTATCCATGATACCGACTTATGAGGGTATGGCAAAAAAGGCTCTTACAAAGCTGTTCAACACCATTATGATGAGGGCTGGAATCACGCTGATTATCACCACAGCCTTTAGTATCTCAACTATGTTTTACTCTATTTCCTCCGGCTATCCGTTTTTCATGGTGGCATTTCTACAGATAGTCACCTTTGCCGGAATCTATTTTAAATTGGGTGATTTGATGGCAATGTTCAGTCTGCAATCTTCTGATACACAGCAAGTCAGCAGACGAATCATGCGACACCCGTATATGTTCCTTAACCGCAGGGCAAGACGCTTGGAGCGTAAAATCGGAAGAACCGTTGCGGCTGGTGCTGCTGGCGGTGTAGCTGGTGCTGCTGCGGCTTCTGCTTCTACGAAAAAGGCAGACAGTACCAAACAGACAGGTAACACACATACGAGAGCAAATCACAATACTTCTGCTTCTGGTGGAGGTAACGGAAAGCCGCCTGCTCTGTCCGATAAGATGAATCAAAAAGATTCTTCACAATCGACAGTACATAGCAGCTCTACGAACCAGACACAGGAAATGCAATCCACTTCAAAACGTGGAATCGTGGATAAAAAATCGGTATCGCAGCAGCCACAATCAGAAAGACAGAATCCGCAACGTCCGATTGTAGGTAATGAACAGGACAAGCAGGAAACACAGAAACAGGAGCGACAAGGCAACGGATCAGCGACAAAAGGAGCTGCCCCAGTGCATGAGCGACCAGCAACAACGCCTGTTCCTGTAAAATCGGATTCACAGGCGGTAGCTTCAAAGCCAGAGCAGAACGTCAAGGAGCGTCCTGTCACGGTGACAAAGGAGCAACCGCAGTCAAGCAAGATTAAAGAGCCTGTAACAAAATCACAGGAGAATGTGAGAACGCAGGTTGTCAGAGAATCCTGTCCGGCAGATAAGCAGACTTCATCAGCAGTAAATAAACATTCACAAGCTGCCACAGATACCTCAAGACAAACGGTACAACGTCAGAAGCAGACAAAGACGGTTCAGAAAAAGACCACAAATCAATCAACAATGAAGAAATCTACCAGTAAGAAAGGCGGCAAGAAATGAAGTTAAGGCATTTCGATGTGTTCGGTGGGATTTTCACGGTGATTATCTGTCTGCTTCTGTTCCTGTTTATCGTGACCGCAGATGATGAAGAAAGCGGTTCTCCCAGCTTTGATTTTTCTGGACTGAATTTGTCACAAGAAGTCTTGAAACATCAGCCTACGGTAGAAAAATACGCAAAGGAATACGGAATCTCTGACTATGTGAACTATCTGCTTGCGATTATGCAGGTGGAATCCGGCGGCACTGGCACGACAGACGTTATGCAAGCCAGTGAATCACTTGGTCTGCCGCTTAATTCCTTGTCTGTGGAGGATTCCATCAAGCAGGGGTGTAAATACTTCTCGGAGCTTTTGAAATCCGCAGAAGCAAAAGGCTGTGACATCAACACAGTGGTACAGTCCTATAACTATGGCGGCGGCTTCATTGATTATGTTTCCAGTCATGGGAAAAAGTACACCTTTGAGCTGGCGGTCAGCTTCGCAAAGGATAAATCCGGCGGTGTCAAAGTCACCTATAAGAATGAGATTTCCATAAAAGAAAATGGCGGCTGGCGTTACAAGTACGGGAATATGTTCTATGTAAAGTTAGTCAGTCAGTATTTGGCTGTGCCTAGTTTCAGTGACGCAACCGCACAGGCAATCTTCAATGAAGCGTTGAAGTATCAAGGCTGGAAATATGTGTATGGCGGCAGCAATCCCAACACTTCTTTTGACTGTTCGGGATTGGTTCAATGGTGCTATGCGAAAGCTGGTATCAGCTTACCTCGTACCGCACAGGCACAGTATGACGCTACGCAGCACATACCTCTGTCACAGGCAAAGGCTGGTGACTTGGTGTTCTTCCACTCGACCTATAATGCCGGAACCTACGTCACGCACGTCGGGATATACGCAGGAAACAACAGAATGTATCACGCTGGCGACCCTATCGGATATGTAGATTTAACAAGTTCGTACTGGCAGCAACACTTGATTGGTGCCGGACGGGTGAAAACCAAATAAGAAAGGAATGGTGCTATGTTATTTAAGAAAAAGGATAAGGAATCGAAACCTAAAAAAGAGAAAAAAGTGCCTGTGATGAAAGTCGGCACGCATAAGAAAACCGTGATTGCCTTATGGCTGGTACTGATTGCCAGTATCAGCTTCGGGGTGTATAAGAATTTCACCGCCATTGATATGCACACGGTACATGAGAAAGAAGTCATTGAACAGCGTATCATTGATACCAACAAGATAGAGAACTTTGTAAAAGCCTTTGCGAAGTCCTACTATTCTTGGAGCAACACGCAGGAATCCATTGAGAAAAGAACCGCAGCCATCAACAACTATCTAACAAAGAGCTTGCAGGATTTGAATGTCGATACGGTACGACAGGATATACCTACAAGCTCAACAGTCACGGACGTTAAGATTTGGGAAGTTGAAGCAGCTGGAACGGACGACTTTACCGTTGTCTACTCGGTAGATCAGACGGTAACGGAGGGAGAAACCTCTATCGGCTATACTTCCGCTTATATGGTAGTGGTTCATGTAGATGGTGACAGAAACATGGTGATTACACAGAATCCGACCATCAGCAGCATACCGACCAAATCCGGCTATGAACCAAAAGTCAAAGAAGCAGACGGAACGGTGGACGCTGCCACTACGGAAGAAGTGACAGAGTTTTTGGAAACATTCTTCAAGCTGTACCCTACCGCAACAGAAAAAGAGCTTGCCTACTATGTATCGGGGAATGTGCTTGAACCTGTCAACTGTGATTATGTGTTCTCGGAGCTGGTAAATCCTATCTATACACAAGATGGGGAACAGGTGAAAGTGTCCGTATCAGTGAAATACCTCGACCAGAGGACAAAGGCAACACAGATTTCACAGTTTGATTTGATACTGGAAAAAGATAGCAACTGGCAGATTGTAAAATAATGAAGATGGGGAATGGATATTAAGAACCGTTCCCCTTTAATCATTTTCATGCACGCTTAATTTTTTTGCTTATTGTACTACGAAAAAAATGCCATTCTTAATTTGGAAGATTAGTTCCAGAAAAATCAGAAAGAATATTGACATATAAGTGATGCGTGTATATAATGTGTATGAGTAAACATCACACTAAAGGAGGAAAGACATTTGAAGATAGTAATATCTAATACATCTGAAAATCCTCTTTACCAGCAAATCAAAGACCAGATAAAAGACGCTATCTTAAGAGAGGAATTAGTGGAGGGCGACGCTCTTCCGTCTATCCGTTCCTTTGCAAATGATTTAAAAGTCAGCGTCCTAACAATACGGAGGGTATATGATGAATTGGAAAAAGAGGGATTTATTACAAGTCAAGTCGGTATCGGAACTTTTGTTTCTACAAGTAATATTGAATTATTAAGGGAGTCCAAACGGCGACTTGTAGAGAAAAAAATGCTTGATATGATACAGACAGCTAAATCACTAAATATCAGCAAAGAGGAATTAAATGCCATGATGGATATTCTATATGAGGAGGGAAACTGAATGAACAATATTTTAGAAGTATCTGGAATCAATAAAAATTACGATGATTTTTCCTTGAAGGACATTTCATTCTATTTACCAGAGGGATGTATCACTGGATTTGTGGGAATCAACGGGGCAGGTAAGACAACCACTCTACGAAGTATTTTAGGGCTTACCAACAATGTGTCGGGGAAAATAAATTTTTTTGGTATGGACATAAAGGGAAATGAAAGCGAAATAAAAGACCGTATCGGTATAGTGCTTGATGATGGTTGTTTTTATGATGAATTAACCATTTCAGAAATGAAAAGCGTCATAGCACCTGCTTACAAAAACTGGTGTGAACAAGATTTTATTGATTACTTAGAACGATTCGAGCTTAACCCAAAGCAAAAAATCAATACACTGTCGAAAGGTATGCGTATGAAATATGCTTTGGCATTGGCTCTTTCCCATAAAGCGGAGCTGCTTATTATGGACGAACCGACAAGCGGACTTGACCCACTGGTACGAAGCCAACTTTTGGATATATTAAAAGATTATATGAACAAAGATGGGAAAGGTGTATTTTTTTCTACGCATATTACTTCTGATTTAGATAAAATTGCAGACATGCTGATTATGATTGATAGTGGGCAGATTGTTTTTCAAGAAGAAAAAGACCAGTTGCTTGACAGCTATCGAATTATAAAAGGAAGTGCAGAGAAACTGAATTCAGATACACGAAAGATGTTTCTTTGCACAGAAGAAAGTGCATTTAATTTTACGGGAATTACAAAACAGGCTTCTGTTGTTATGGAATGTATGCAGGATGTTCTTATAGAACGACCAACGATTGAAGACATTATGCTTGCGAATGTGGAAAGGAGAAAAAAGAATGTTATTTAGCTTAGTAAAAAAAGATTTTCTAATTGTAAAGAAATATGTGGGTATTATGCTTATTGTATCCTTTTTAATTCCGCCTATTATGCTTTGGCGTACACCTGAAGCGGCTGGAGCTATGGGTTTCACACTTACTATTATTTTCAGTATTTTCATGTTGACACAATATGTTTCCTTAAAGGAACATCAATATCCGAAAGCAACTACTCTGCTTTGTGCAACGCCATATCCCCGTAGGCTGATTGTGCTTTCAAAATATTTATTTTGTCTGGTTATTTATGCGGTATGCTGTTTGATTTTTGGAATTGACACACTTATTTTTCCAAAACTGGGAACGTTTGATATTAGGATGGCGGTTATCATTTTTTTTATGGTCACTGCATTTTTATCTGTTTATTTTCCTGCTTTATATAAACTGGGATATGAAAAAACAAAATTTGTCTTTGTCTTAGTTATTATGGCATCCCCTATTTTGTTTGCAGCTCTGTTTAAACCAGAAAATAAGATAAAGTTTGATTTCTTAAATACTGTTTCCACAACAATGCTCATTGTTTTTGGTATTATAATTAGTCTTGTCATTTTTTCAATATCCGCTATTCTGTCAATTAAGTTTTTTGAAAAGAGCGATTTGGCATAGGAGGTATCGTATGGAACATGATGTAATTATTTTGTATTTGATAGCAGGAGTATCGTTTACTTTCGCCTTGTTTAATTGTATTTTGTTTGCCTTGAAACATGAAAAGACAATGAAAACAGATGGAACGATTGTTTCAATAAAGTCTACAAATCCGACAAACGAAAAATGGCGTAATGCGAAACTGGCAGAGGTTTCCTATCTGGTAAATGGCAAGCGAATTGTGTCAAAAAATCGCATACAGGTTTCTCTTGCCTCCGATATAGGAACGCATATTCCCATCCGATATGACCGAAACCAGCCAGACAAAATATACAGTTATTCAGTAAAACGAATTATTATAGGATTTTTAATTGGTGTAGGCAGCATACTTATAGCTGTGTTTATGCAAATTCATTAGAGAAAGGGGATATAGGATATGCCACGTTTCCCAGAATGGTTTATAGTCATTTGTGTGTTGTTCCCCATTGCCAATTTGATTTATAAGGCATGGAAAAACAGAAAGAAATAGCAAAGTGGAGGTAATGATGAAAAAAACGGAATGGATACGCTGCCCTGTTTGTGGTAACAAAACCCGTGACAGAATTAGAGAAGATACGGTTTTAAAAAATTATCCACTCTATTGTCCGAAATGTAAACAGGAAGCCTTAATAGAAGCCAAAAATCTACAAATAATAGTAATCAAAGAGCCAGACGCACAGACGCAGAGCCGATAACACCGAGAATAGTTTTATCTTGGGTTATCGGCTTATTTTATTTAGGGTTAAAAAGTGGAGGATTACTCGTCCTCCACTTCCTTAGACTTGATGATTCCGTCAGCAACACTTTCCATGATAACTAAATCCTTATCAGAAAGGCTATCAAGCTGCTTTTCCAACTGTCGTCTTCTGGTGCTTTTATCCAGATCAGACGCAGGCAGGAAAAACTCATCAACCGAAATATTAAGTAATGATACAAGGTCATAGAACACCTGTAAACTTGGGTGCTGCCCTTTGTTCTCAATATTTGTCAGATAACGTGGGTCAATCTCAATCATTGCTCCCACTTGCTCACGGGTTAAGTTTTGTTTTTTGCGAGCTGCTTTGATTGTAAGACCAAAGGCTCTAAAATCGTATTTATCTTCCTTTTTACGCATATATAATCACCTCACTATATTCTACAGTTCCTGTTGATTTTCTAACAGGTATAGAAAAACGTATAGTATGGTTTATTAGTTCCTGTTATGCGTATCAAAAGAAGAAAATTACTGTTAAGCGGTAAATAAAAAAAACCGTTATTAACAGTATCATTTTTGCGTGTCAAAAAATATCTTTACTTAAATGGCGGTTTGGAAAGCCGCCTTTTTCTTTTTCCAACAATGAAAAATAGCATATTGGTTTGGTTTAGCGGCTCTGGGAGGTAGCCGCATTGAAAAACCTGTGTAATCGACAATCTTCAACATATCTGTTATTGTCAAAAAAATATTAGCTTTCAAAGCGGCGCAATATACTCTTGAATATGGTTTTTCACATTACATAGCAGGAATAATTTTAAAAGCACAAGAACAGCATTTCTTTTATGCTCTTGTGCTTTTTTTGCTGCCTAAAAAATTTTTCAAAATCTTTTCTGAAAGCGCAACAAATAGCTGCTGCGTGGGTAGCTACTGTGCGGAAAGGGGGATAGAGGGAAAACAACCTCATCTACTCTCACGCAGAAAGGAGGTGAATCAGCATGAAGTCATCTTCTTTCCAACAGGCTATTCAAGCACAGTTTGATTGCCTTACAAAGAAAGTCATAAAAAGAGCAGCAATGAAGTATAACCGTGATATTTCAAGACGCTTGAAACATGAAGTTCCATTCTCTGAAATTTCAGATTTGGAATTGAACAAAGCAGGCGTTTATGACAGATATTCCAGCGATTATACAGCGTTTAATGTTCTTGGCATGGAAGTACAAGTATCGGACGACCAGTTAAGCAAAGCGCTCAAATGTTTACCAGAGAGAAAACGCAATATCATTTTGTTGTCCTACTTTATGGATATGTCTGACGCAGAAATCGGAGAGCTTATGAACGTGGTACGCACCACTGTATACCGTCACAGGACAAGCACTCTGGAAGAATTACGAAAAATGATGGAGGAGGAATAGCATGGATAAAGACCAAAAACATATACCGTTTGCTGTGATTGTGGCGGCTACCAATGGTGATGAAGCTGCAATACAGGAAATTTTAGATTTCTATGACGGATACATATCAAAGTTGAGCTTACGCAAATTGTATGACGAATACGGTAATGTCTACATGGTGGTGGATTCTGAATTAAAAGGCAGAATACAGGCGGCGGTCATGGATATGATTGCAAACTTTGAGATTGTCGTAATCTAATCATTCTGACGGGCGGAGCATTTCCCCTTTCCTCTGCTCCGCTTGTCAATCTATGAAAGTCCATTAGCTAGGTAGTGGATTTTCATAGACTGGCAAATACAGTCGGGAGTTCTTTGACAACTGAATACAATAATCAAATACGTTTGATATGCAGTGAGCCGACAGACTGGAACGCTATGACCCGCGAAAGGAGGGAAAACAGGTGAGCGACCACGCCAGTGATCTGTGAACAACTGTTGGAAAGGTTGTTGCCATGACCTGTATATCAGAATAATGATACACCCGTATGACACGATTCGCCCATCAGAATGGGAAAGGTGAAAGTCCTGTGGAGCTTGCCAGAGCCATTTGATTATTGAGAAAAAGCAGCGCAGGCAGGTATATTGGATAAGCCTGTTTGCGTATGTTGAGAATAGATAGCTGAAACAAGGAGGGCGATAAAGTTTGGAAAAGAAAGAACCAATCCAATATACAGTGGAAAGAGAATTTTTGTCAAAATTTACCATAGAGGAATTGCTTGTCCGTATCATCAAATCTCACCTTAATAATAAGGCTCAAAATGGGTAGTCTGGTAATGGTAAATCCACAGAAAACGGCTGTTTTTTGCGGTAAAGCGTGGTATAATCTTATTATAGATAGGGCGACAGTTGAATGGGTGGATATATGAAACTTCAAAAGGTATTGAACTTATTCAATGTTGCAATTTATATCAGATTATCAAGAGAAGATGGTGATAAGGAAGAAAGCGATAGTGTAGGAAATCAGAGAAAACTCTTAACAGAGTATGTTGCGAAAAAAGATGATTTTATTTTGTACGACGTATACGTTGATGATGGTTATTCGGGAACAAATTTCAACCGACCTAGTTTCCAAAGAATGATTGCGGATATTGAAGATGGAAAGGTAAACTGCGTTGTTGTAAAGGATTTATCAAGATTCGGGCGTGATTACATTGATACTGGAAGATACTTAGAGCGATATTTCCCAGAATTGGGAGTGCGTTTTATCTCTGTAACAGACAGTATTGACAGTATGAAACAGGCATATGATATGCTGCTCCCAATCAAGAATATTTTCAATGAGCAGTATGCAAGAGATATTTCCAAAAAAATACAGGCAACTGTAAAATCAAAACAAAAAGCTGGTGAGTTTATAGGGGCGTTTACAAGTTATGGCTATAAGAAATCCCCTGTTGATAAAAACAAATTAGTAATTGATGATTACGCTGCTGATGTTGTCCGTAGAATCTTTTCCTTATATATACAGGGATATGGAAAACAGAGAATCGCAAAACTGCTGAACGCAGAGGGTATTTTGTGCCCGGCAGAATATAAAAAGGTCAATGGTGAGAATTACAAGAACTGTAACCGTCTGGAAAGCACAACGTACTGGTCGTATTCCACAATCAACAGTATTCTCCACAGGGAAATGTATGTGGGGAACATGGTACAGGGAACAAAGCACCAGCGCATGAGAAGCAAGCAGAAGAAAATGCCAAAAGAAGAATGGATAATCGTTGAAAATACCCATGAGCCAATTATAGATAAAGCAACATGGGAAAAGGCTCAATCTCTTTTACAGAAAAGGACAAGGGAGTTGGATTTGGAAACGAATAAAAATATCTTCGCTGGTTTTGTGAAATGCGGTGATTGTGGCAGGGCAATGACAAAAAATATGTGGCGTCGTGCAGATGGAAGTAAAACATACAGTCTTTATTGTGGAACATATAAGAGAAACGGGAAACAGTATTGTACGCCCCATACGCTTCCTATGGCAGTGTTGGAAGATATTGTACTGGGTGATTTAAAAGCAATCGTTGACAGCGTAGACAACTTAAAAGAGTTAGTACAATCGCAGAGCTTCACAGCTTCAAAAGTTAAAAGGATTGCAGATACGGAACTTAGTAAAATCAAAGCAGAATTGGAACGTGTGAAAAGACTTAAAAAATCCATATATGAAGATTACAGAGAAGAATTGATTTCCAAAGAAGAATTTCTTTCTTACCGAGAGGATTATCTAAAAAAAGAAGAACTTTACTCCAAACAGATTGAAGCGCTGGAAGAAAAGAAGAAAGACAATGTGACAGAAGATGTTTTTGAAACGCCTTGGCTTAAAAGGCTTTTGGAATTAAAAGACATTGAAACACTGGATAGAGACATTGTGGTGGAAATGATAAGCGAAATAAAAGTCTATGAAAACCGCAAAATCAAAATCACTTATAACTTCGGAAATGAACTGGAACATTTATTTTCCAGTGTGTACAGTGTGGAATCGGAGGGAAAGGCTATCTAATCTCACACATTTCTAAATCCCCTAATCAGTCTGGGGGAAATACATATAGCATTTGCGCAATTAACACCCTGCACACGGGGGAAGTGATCCGGGCGCTGTCTATGAGGGACGCAGGGAAAAGGATGACAATCTTTCCCTCGCCATCGCGGTCGGCGAGCTTCTTTCCCGGCAGGGTGTCTCTGTCATTTATACCCGCACAACCGATGTTTATCAGACGCCGTTTGAAAAGGCGCAGATGGCCAATCAGGCGGATGCCGACTTTTTTATTTCTTTTCACCGGAATTCTTCGGAGGAACCGAACCAGTATACCGGCGTGGAAACGCTTATCTATGACAACTCCGGCATCAAACAGACAATGGCAGAAAACATTAACGGCGCGCTCTCGGAGCTGGGATTCCGGAATCTCGGTGTCAAGGCACGGCCAGGGCTTGTTGTTCTGCGGCGGACGAAAATGCCGGCTCTTCTGATTGAAACCGGCTTTCTGAACAATGAGCAGGACAATACGCTCTACGATGAAAAGCAGGAAGAAATCGCCCGCGCCATCGCGGATGCAGTGCTTGGAACGCTGGATCTCGAGACGGTCACGGAGGCTGACCGGCGCGCTGCGGAAACGGAGGCCGCCCGTCCGTCCGTTTCAACAGCGGATACCGTCACTGCTTCCGCTTCGCCCCATCCCACGCCGCCGGAACAGGAAAATCCTTCCGATACACCGGAAACCTTCTACCGTGTCCAGACCGGCCTTTTCCGCATCCGCCAGAATGCCGACCGTATGCTTTACGACCTTCTCGACCAGGGCTATCCCGCTTTTCTTCTCGCCGAGGACGGCTTTTTCAAAGTCCAGGTCGGCGCTTACCGCCAGCTCGGAAATGCCATTCTGATGGAACGCCGCCTGCGCCGCGACGGCTATTCCACCCTGATTACCACCTGAGCGTCTGACGCATCAGTCGAAAAAAGAGCGTGCCGGAATTTTATTTTCCGGCACGCTCTCGTTCTCCTTATAACTTTTTCAGTTTTGCAAACGAAGCAAACATTTTCTTCGTACCAGCCTGGTCGAAGTTGACGGTAACTTCATAATCTCTTCCGCCGTCCACGATATCCGTGACAATGCCGACACCGAACTTGATATGGCGCACCGTATCCCCGATTTCGTAATCGAGTTTCGTCGCCTTCTGCGCGCTGAAGGTTTTCGCCTGCTGCGGCTTCTCGCGGAATGCCTGCTTCATCGCCGCATAGACGCTGCCTCTCGTCGGAATGTCCATCTTCGGTTTCCGGTCTTCGATCTCCCCGCGCTCCCGCTCCAGGGAAATCAGCTCCCGCGGAATCTCTTTGACAAAACGGGACATCTTGTTGTACTGCACTTCGCCGCGGATCATTCTCTGGCGCGCACACGTCAATGTCAGATGCTGCATCGCACGCGTGATGCCCACGTAGCAGAGACGGCGCTCCTCCTCCAGCTCCGACGGATCATCCCCGGTGATCGTCATGTAGCTTGGGAAAATACCATCCTCCATGCCGGCAAGGAATACGTTCGGGAACTCCAGTCCTTTTGCGGAATGCAGTGTCATCAACAACACGTAATCGCTCTCCTCATCCACCGAGTCGATATCAGACACCAGCGCAACCTCCTGCAGAAAACCACCGAGAGATGGCTGTTCGGCGCTCTCCTCATAATCCGCAATCTTTGAAATCAGCTCGTCGATGTTCTCGATGCGGGCTGCCGCTTCTTCGGTTCCCTCCGCCTGCAGATCTGCTACATAGCCGGTCTCCTCGATGATTTCATTCAGCAGCTCTTTGACCGACAGATAATCTGCTTTCGCGCGGAGTACCTGTAAAAAGGACGTGAAGGATTTAATCTTATTTAAAGACCGCATCAGCCCCGGCACATACTCGGCCTCGAGAAGTGCATCGTAGAAACGGATGCCCTGCTCTGCCTCCCAGTCCTGCACTTTGTTGATCGTCGCCGCTCCGATACCGCGCCGCGGAACGTTGATGATACGCAGTACCGCAAGGTCATCCTCCGGGTTCTCGATCACACGCAGATACGCCAGCAGATCCTTGATCTCGCGTCTCGCATAGAAGTTAACACCGCCCACGATTTTATATGGAACATTTGCAAGCAGCAGTTTCTCCTCAAAAAGACGGGACTGTGCGTTGGTACGGTAGAGAATTGCATAATCACGGTACTTCTTTCCCTCCGTGCGGACGCCGCGCGTGATTTCTCCTGCCACGTACTCCGCCTCCTCAAAACCGCTCTGGAACTGCCGCAGATCGATCAGGTCACCCTCCGGATTCTCTGTCCACAGGCGTTTTGCTTTTCGTCCCTGGTTATTCGCAATCACTTCATTTGCCGCATTCAGAATATTCTGCGTGGAACGGTAATTCTGCTCCAGTTTAATGACCTTCGCATCCGGGAATACATGCTCAAAGCTCAGAATATTTTCAATATTCGCCCCGCGGAATTTGTAAATCGACTGGTCATCATCGCCGACAACGCAGAGATTGCGGTATTTTGCCGCCAGAAGGCTCACAAAGCGGAACTGAACCGTGTTGGTATCCTGATACTCATCGACCATGATATAGCGGAACTGCTCCTGATAATAATCGAGCACTTCCGGGAACTGCTGGAATAATTTTACGGTCTGTACCAGCAGATCATCGAAGTCCATTGCATTGTTTTTCTTTAACTCTGCCTGATACTCCGCATAAACTGCCGCATACTTCTGCAGCTTCCAGTCGATTCCCGCGTCAATCCGGTACTGGTCCGGCTCGATCATCTCATCCTTTGCGGACGAAATTGCCGCCATGATCGCACGGTCGCGGTACAGTTTCGGATCCATCTGGAGCCGTTTCATGATGTCCTTGATCAGCGATTTCTGGTCATCGGTATCGTAAATTGCAAAATTGTTGGCGTATCCCAGACGTTCAGCATGGCGGCGCAGAATCCGCACGCAGCTGGAATGGAAGGTGCTGACCCAGATCCGCTCCGATCCGTATCCCACGATTTTATCGACACGCTCACGCATTTCTCCGGCGGCCTTATTCGTAAAGGTGATCGCCATAATATTCCATGGATTGACGCCTTTGTCCCGGATCAGGGAGGCGATGCGGTGCGTCAGTACCCTCGTCTTTCCCGAACCGGCACCTGCAAGGATCAGAAGCGGCCCTTCGGTGTGCTCCACAGCTTCCATCTGCATCGGGTTTAATCCTGTTTCTGTCTGATTCATGTTCTTTCTCCTTCATCTGCTTCGAATCTTTTCACATGCATCTCAGTATATAACAAATCCGCCCCGGTTACAAGTAAGAACGAACATACGTTGCATTTTTATCATGGAAACTTTTTTTTTCGCAAAGTCCTTGCTATCTGGTATTAAAAACTATATAATGGGAACCGTGAGGTGATAACAAATGACGATAGACTCAGATAAAATTCTTCATGATTTACTGAATTCACTGGATTCTCTCGAAGGCATCCGCCCGGGGGAAATCCCGAACATTGCTTTATATATGGACCAGGTCACGACCTTTATGGACGCACAGCTCGCTTCTTCGCGCCGTTTCGAGTCCGATAAGGTTCTGACAAAAACAATGATCAACAACTATGCAAAAAACAAGCTGCTCCCGCCGCCGGTCAAAAAGAAATATTCGCCGGAGCACATGATGCTTCTGGTTTTTATTTACTACTTTAAAAACATCCTCTCGATCACGGATATCCAGACACTGCTCGCCCCGATCACCGATCGGTATTTCGGCACGGAGAGCGGCTTTTCCATCCAAGATATCTACGACGAAATTTTCCAGATGGAAAAAGAAGAAATTGCATCCGTAAAAGAAGATCTTCTGAAAAAAGCGGATGTATCCAAGTCCATGTTCGGCAGCTCACCGGAGGAGGATCGGGAATTTCTCCAGCTCTTTTCGTTTATCTGTCTGCTGAGTTTCGATGTCTATCTGAAAAAACAGATGATCGAGCACATGGTGGATGAACTGGCATCCCTCGCGGCGCCTTCTGATCCGAAAAAGAAAAATTAAGAACAAACGTGTAAAATCAAAAAAGACGGCTGCGTTGGAATCGCACCGTCTTTTTTGATTTTACACATTTTCTTTCTTTTCCATCCGTTCAAACACCATCTCATATCCGTCGTTTCCATAGCTTAAGGAACGGTTCACGCGGCTGATCGTCGCCGTGGATGCTCCCGTCTTTTCGGAGATTTCCAGATACGTTCTCTTCTCCCGCAGCATTTTCGCCACTTCAAACCGCTGCGACAGCGAAAGCAGTTCATTGATGGTGCATACATCCTCAAAAAAAGTATAGCATTCTTCCTTATTCTTCAGACACAAAATTGCCTCAAAAAGCTGGTCTACTGCTTCTGAATGAAGTTTCTTGTTCATTTCAAGCCCTCCTGTACGAAAATTAAGTCCCCATCTCATTCTTATAACTTGGAATACTACCATTTTAGCACAGTAAAGTGTGAAATACAAGTCCTTTTATCCCTGCATCAGCAAAGCCTGTACCATCGACTCCCGCTGTCTGCGGTAATCGCTCGGCGAACAGGCCTTTACCGTCTTGAAGGTACGGTTGAAGGCACTTAAAGAAGAGAATCCGGAATTCATCGCCACATCCGTGATACTCATCTTTTTGTCATACAGAAGCTCCTCTGCGCGTTTGACGCGTTTAGAATTGAGGTACTCATAGAATGTCATGTTCATGTACTGCTTGAAAATTCTGGTAAAGTGGAACTTGGAAAATCCGCTGACCGTAGCTACTTCCTCGAGAGAAAGATTCTCCATGTAATGGACATTGATATAACGGCAGACGCTTAAAACAGCCTCTATATATTCCTGCTGTTTCATTGCCCCGAACGTATTCTGCGCGTTGGCATCCGAAAAGCCCTTGCGGCCAAACTCTGAAAAAAGCTCTTTGAGGCCGGTGCAGATTCTGTGCGTCATCACTGCGCCCTCATTATCGTATTCCCGCACCAGTTCCAGAATCTGGCTGCGTAGAAACAGATAGAAGGGATCTTCCTCATCCTCTTTTTTGAAGTAGATGGCCGGAAGCCGCAGGAAAATCGTTTCCATTTCTTCCTGATTCTCCACACAGCCCGGTTCCACCAGCATGACAATCCGTTCTCCCTGGGATACGAATCTCATTCCGTGTACAACGCCGGAATTGATCATAATGATGTCGCCCTCTTTGAGATTATAGCTGTCTTTTCCGACAACAACCTCATATTCGCCTCTGGTCGGCATGATAATTTCAATTGCGGTATGCCAGTGCTCCGGATAGCCTTCTGTCACGGTGTTGTGAAAGATTTCAAACGCCGGCGGGTTTGCTGCATTCCGGTCAAATGTTTTCCCATGTTCCACTTTCTTCATCTTATTTCTTACCTCTTTTTATTGCAGCAGCTCTGTAAACAGATCTTTTACGGTCGGATAAATCTTTGCAAATTTCTGATACTGGCGCTCATATTTCTCAACCAGTTCCGGTTCCGGCTCGATGGTCTCTGTCACACGAACAATTTTTTCTGCCGCCTCTTCTACGGATGAAAAGACACCGCAGGCAACGGCTGCCAGCATGGCTCCGCCAAGTGCCGGGCCTTCCTCGGACTCAATACGGTCCACTTTGATGTTCAGCACGTTTGCGATCATGCGTCTCCACAGCGGGCTCTTTGCACCGCCTCCGCAGATTTTTGTTCTCTCGATCTGGATACCGAGGGATTTTGCTACCTCAAAGGAATCGCGGATCGCAAAGGCAACGCCCTCGAGAACAGCCTGGGTCATATCCTCTCTTGTGGTGTCCATGGTCAGGCCGATGAAGGTTCCTCTTGCATCCGGGTTGTTGTGCGGGGAACGCTCGCCCATCAGATACGGCAGGAAGAATACATTATTCTCGCCAAGTTTTGTGATGTTCTCCTGCTCTTTTGTATATTCTTTTGTGCGGATGATTTCATCCATCCACCATTTGTTGCAGGAAGCTGCACTCAGCATGCATCCCATCAGGTGATAGTGGCCGTCTGCGTGTGCGAATGCGTGCAGGGCATTGTGGCTGTCTACGCCGAATTTGTTGCTGGAAATGAATACGGTTCCGCTTGTACCAAGGGAAACGTTGCACATGCCGTCGCCTACGGTTCCGGTTCCGACTGCGGCTGCTGCGTTGTCTCCGGCTCCTGCTACAACTTTACAGGTCTCCGGCAGTCCAAGTTCTGCTGCTACTTCCGGTTTTAAGGTTCCGACAGCGTCAAAGCTCTCATGGAGCTCCGGCAGCATCTCCAGGGAAATACCGCAGATTTCTGCCATCTCTTTGGACCAGCATTTGTTCTTGACATCCATCAGAAGCATGCCCGATGCATCGGAGTAGTCGCTTACGAATGCGCCGGAGAGACGGTATGCCAGGTAATCTTTTGGAAGCATGATTTTGCAGATTTTTGCGAAGTTATCCGGCTCATTTTCTTTCACCCAGAGAATCTTCGGTGCGGTAAAGCCTGCAAATGCAATGTTTGCGGTGTACTCGGAGAGTTTTTCTTTTCCGATTACGGTGTTCAGATAATCGGTCTGTTTTGCGGTACGGCCGTCGTTCCAGAGGATCGCCGGGCGGATGACGTTATCGTTCTCATCCAGGATGACAAGGCCATGCATCTGGCCGCCGAAGCTGATGCCGGCTACCTGGGATTTGTCTACGTCTTTTACCAGCTCGCGGATTCCCTCTTTGCTCTGCTCCCACCAGTCTTCCGGTTTCTGCTCAGACCAGCCTGGATGCGGGAAATACAGCGGATACTCTCTCGATACAATATTTACAATTTTGCCTTCCTCGTCCATCAGAAGCAGTTTGACAGCGGAAGTACCAAGGTCAACACCAATAAAATACATGTCGAATCTCCTTTTTCTACTCTTTTTCAAAAAGGGCGGCAGTAGACCTAGCTCTCTGCTCCGCCCTTTTGCTTATGCGTTACTGCATATCTTTCTTATTTTTCAGTGATTCTTCCGGAACGGATTAGCCCCACGGATTCTCTGTCGGGTAACGAACACCCTTCGGCTGGTTGTAGCCGATCTCATCTACTTCAACACCGAGCATTTTGAATACTTCGAATAACGGTTTTCCGAAGTGTCCGAATGCTACTGCGCCGTGATGCGGATAGTTTTTCTCTACCAGTACGTGACGGTAGAATCTGCCCATCTCCGGAATAGCGAAGATACCGATGCTTCCGAAGGAACGTGTTGCTACAGGAAGAACCTCGCCCTCTGCGATGTATCCGCGCAGTTTTGCGTCAGATGTGCTCTGCAGACGATAGAAGGTGATGTCTCCAGGAACGATATCTCCCTCGAGGGTACCCTGTGTTACTTCTTCCGGAAGGGTTCTTGCCATGATCATCTGATATTTCATAGAGCAGAATGCCAGTTTGGTGGAAGCGGTATTTCCGCAGTGGAATCCCATGAAGGTATCTTTTAAGGTGTAATCAAATTTGCCTTTGATTTCGCTCTCATACATATCCTTCGGAACGGTGTTGTTGATGTCGAGGAGTGTTACGGTGTCTTTGGATACAACGGTTCCGATGAACTCGGACAGTGTTCCGTAGATATCTACCTCACAGGATACCGGGATGCCCATCTTGGTCAGACGGCTGTTGACATAGCAAGGAACGAATCCGAACTGTGTCTGGAATGCCGGCCAGCATTTTCCGGTCAGGGTTACGTATTTTCTGGAGCCTTTGTGTGCTTCGATCCAGTCTAACAGGGTGATCTCGTACTGAGCCAGTTTCGGCAGGATTTCCGGTTTCAGGTTTCCTTCGCCGAGCTCTTTTGCCATATCTTCTACGACTGCCGGGATTCTCTCGTCGCCTGCGTGTTTGTTGAATGCTTCAAACAGGTCAAGCTCGGAGTTCTCTTCGATTTCTACGCCGAGGTTGTACAGCTGTTTGATCGGTGCGTTACATGCCAGGAAGTTGGTCGGACGCGGTCCGAAGCTGATGATTTTCAGGTTCTTAACAGCTACAACTGCAGTTGCAACCGGTACGAAATCTTTGATCATGGCTGCTACGTCTTCTGCATCGCCAACCGGGTACTCCGGAATGTATGCGTGCAGGTTGCGCAGTTTCAGGTTGTAGCTTGCGTTCAGAACGCCGCAGTATGCATCGCCGCGTCCGCCTACAAGGTCGTCGCCGGTCTCTTCTGCTGCTGCTACTACCATGCAAGGTCCGTCGAAGTATTTTACAAGCAGGGTTTCCTCGGTCTCCGGTCCGAAGTTTCCAAGGTATACAACAAGTGCATCACACTCTGCTTTTTTCAGGTCTTCGAGTGCGTTCATCATGTCGATTTCATTCTCGACGATGATTGGACATTCGTAGATTTCTCCGTCGTATGCTTTTACGACTGCTTTTCTTCTGTTCTCGGAAAGGCTGTTCGGGAAGCAGTCACGGCTTACTGCAACGATACCTAATTTGATTTCCGGTGTATTGTTGATCATTTTTGAAGATCCTCCTTTTTTTGGTTTTCTTGGTTTTTGGTTTCTTTTTATGTTCAGAACTGCTCTTTTGGGGCAGTGTTTCTGATTTCTGGTTTTGTCTCTGGTTTTATTTTACCGAGAGGTTTTCTCCTTTGATGCCTGCTACGCTTCCAGCGATGTTTGCATCCGGGTGGCTTAAGAGCCATTTGTTTCTGGCGAAGAGCAGGTCGTCTTCCGGGGTGTGTTTTTCTTCCAGGGTGATGTCGGTATTGGTTCCTTTTGGAAGGACTACGACGCATTTGAAGCCGCTGGCTGCCACGTTGCATGGTGCGTAGTGGAGGGTGGTTGCGTAGACTTCAATGGTGGTTCCGGCCGGGATTAAGAAGGCCTCCATTTTGGATGAGTCGTAGGTGTGGTCTTCGGTGATGTCCTGTTCTTTTCCGAGGATCAGGATCAGGTCGGTTACGGCGATGTTGATTTCGCTGTCGCGGTGGTATTCTACGGCGTTCAGTAAATGGTTGTGGCCGTTGCAGTAGCCGATCTGGATCGGCATGCCGCCGTAGAGGCTGTCGGATACGGACTGGGCGCTTTTGCAGGCTTCGAGGCTTTCAATGGAAGGCTCGTAGACTACGTCGTCGGGACATGGGGTCTCGGACATGGCGGTGATGATGTCGCTGACGTCGAGGTCTTTGATGACTTTGCCGTACTGGCGGAATGCTTCGTCTGTTACTTTCAGAATCTGCATTGTGTTGGTGCTCCTTTCGTACAATTAGTTTAATGATTGAACTAATTGTAATATAGCACTTGTATGTACTTCTTGTCAACATGTATTTGGATGAAAAAACGGGTAGGTTGACAAATAAGGGGGAGGTTGGTATACTTTAATACGTTAAAATAATAAGACGCTAGGGGAGCCTTTGGCTGAGAACGTGGGACATGGATAAGCTCACGGACCCTCACTACCTGAACGGGATAATTCCTGCGTAGGGAAGCTGGAACGTGGTTTCGGAGGTGATTCGGGACTGTGTTTTTATGTGAGCCCCTCCAAGCGGAATGCGAAGGAGGTTTTTTTATGAGTTTTTTTGTTACTGCTGACGGCGGACTGACGACGGCCGGTTATGTTGGATGCGTGGTGCTGATGGTGGCGCTGGTGGTGATTGCTTCGGTTCTTTCTGCTCAGAAGAGTAAGGGGACGGGAATGGATGCAAGGAAGCTGGCGTTTTGTGCGATGGGGATGGCGCTGGCGTTTGTGACTTCGTATGTGAAAGTGTTTGAGCTGCCGTACGGGGGATCGGTTACGTTGTTTTCGATGCTGTTTATTGTGCTGATTGCGAACTGGTATGGGGCGAAGACGGGTATTCTCGTTGGTTTTGCTTATGGACTGCTGCAGTTTATCCAGGGGCCGTATGTGCTGTCGCTGTTCCAGGTGTGCTGTGATTATGTGTTTGCGTTTGCGGCGCTGGGTGTGGCCGGATTCTTTGGAAAGAAGAAAAACGGGCTGCTGATCGGGTATATTGTAGCTGTGCTGGCGAGGGGATTTTTCCATACGTTAGGCGGGTATCTGTACTGGATGGATTATATGCCGGAGAATTTCCCGCAGTCTTTAAAGGCGCTGTATCCGATTATTTACAACTACAGCTATCTGCTGGCTGAAGGTGTGCTGACGGTGATTCTGATCTCGCTGCCGCCGGTGAAGAAAGCACTGCAGACGGTTGCAAGAACAGCACATGGTGCAAATTAAATAGAATTACGTGAAAAAATCCGGGAACGCATGATTTTGCGTTTCCGGATTTTTTACGTGGATATCAAAATTTACTGAGCACTCTCCTCTGCGGCTGTGTCGGCGGCGGAGCTCATGGGGGTGATGACGATGTTTTCTACGCCGATTCCGGTTTTGCGGGTTACGATGTCTTCGATCTGGGCACGCTGTTCCTCGGTTACTTCTTTCATCGGAACGACGATGTCGGCGGTTTCGCCGGTCAGGTTTACAACGACGTCGGTGAAGCCTTTGGCTTCGAGGAGGAGTTCAGTTGCTGACTCTTTTTCTACGAGTTCCGTCATTTCCACCATGCTCTGGACAGCGCTCTGGCGCTCGGTTTCGGAGAGGTTGGTGTTGTTGATGATTTCATTTAAGGTGTCTTTGTTCTGGGAACGGATCTGTTCGCGGTCGATTCTGGCCTGGGCCATGTATGTAGATGCCCCGGCAAGGACTGCCTCTCCCGGCGTTTCGGTGACGGTCCGCGACGAGTCCCCTGCTGTGCCGGCATCCACCTCGTCGGTGATGTCGGTGTCCAGGCTGGAGATGTCTTTTAAAACGGTGCTGGCATCCGCCGTGGTTCCGTCTGCCTTCTCCTTCGTGGACAGGGTACTGTCAGCATAGTTGATGTATCCGGCGACAGCGATCATGATCGCAAGGGCGGTGATGATGACCTGATTTTTCCGGAATTTTTTCTTTTTCCCGGCCGTCTTTTTCGGCGATGGTGTCTCTGCCATTTTCTCAGGTGCATTCATTTCCTGTTCTAATTTTTCCACGCATTTGACTCCTTTACTTCATTTTGACTACTTTAATCTTATTTGCGCCCACCTGAAATAATGCCATCACGGCCTCCTGAATCTCCTGTACCGTCACCGGGTTTCCCCCGCCTTCTGCGATGACGAGCACGCCGCGCACCGCCGGGTACTCCTCGGAAACCACATACGGCGTCTCGGCCCCGTTCTGCGTCTTTTCATAGACAGTTGCCTCATCCTGCGACGCGGATGTAACGCTTCCGGTCTCCTCTCCCTTCTTGTTTTCCTCCGTTGTGCTCCGCGTTGGGACATCTTTTTCCACAATCTTTTTTCCTGTGGATTCCAGCGTCACCACGACGTGCACTGCGCCCACACCGTCCATCTGGGAAAGTGCGTCACAAAGGCGCTGTTCCATCTCCTCCTGCACCGAAAGTCCCGCATCCCCCGCCGGACGCGCAGCCGTCTCCTGCGGCTGTTCTGTCTCCTCACTGGTCTTTTTTGTTCCCGTCGGCAGCAGCAGGACAACGCCGATTGCCGCCAGCAGGAAGTACAGCATCCACTGCTCCTTTTTCTGTTTCCGGAAAAACGCCGCTGCCTTTTCCCTCATAGGCCTATTCCGAAATCTCTACCATAATATGCGCCGGATCGGTTCCGTAGACCTCACTTAAAACACTTTTGATCTCTGTCAGCTTTTCATCGAGCATTTCCCGCTGTTTTTTCTGTTCTTCGCGGTAAATGCTCGTCTGCCGCATCGGCGCTTCAATGCGGATCTCTTTTGCCTCACCGGTGTTTCCCGGCTCCAGCGTTACCGAAACGGCTGCCCCCGGAATGCCGCTCTCTGACAGATACATCCGGATCTGGCGCTCCGTCTCTTTTTCCCAGGTGCCCACGTAATACTGTTTTTCAAAGCTTTCTGCACGAATCTGTACATTTTCCATTGCTGCTGCCTCCTCTTCCAGCGTCAGACGGTCAAGCGTCTGCGCCATTTTCTGCTCCAAACCTCCCGCTTTTAGCACGGGCTGAAAAAAAATCAGTACCATCACAATTCCAAGAAAAAACTGAACCGGCTTCTTGTCCTCCTTCTCCGGGATCAGGTTCAGCACAGTTGTCATAAAAATCAGAAAAATTGAAATATTCTTAAGCCACTGCAGAATCTCTTCTACCATGCCGCCTCCCGCCGCTGCCTGCCCAACTACATGCTAGAGCATGTCTGAAAAATCATTTCCGCAATCTGCAAGCCCCAGTTTGCGAAAAGCCTTTTTCAGACACGCTCTAGGAAAAAGTTCCCGCCAGGATTGCAATCGTCAGCAGAAACAGGACTTCTACGGTCAGAAGGAGACGCAGAAGCATCGCATATCCTTTTCCTGCCGCCGCAAGACATCCCGCGATCCGCTTGTCCGAGACGGGCTGCGCCGCCGCGGCGAGAAGGCGGAAGGAAAGACCCGAAACGAGAAGCTGAACGGCGGGGACCATGCCTGCTGCGAGCAGTACCAGCATTGCCGTCACGCCAAAGCAGTTGCGGATCAGCACCGCGGAGCCTGCCACCAACTCGGTTACAGCATTCACCGCATTTCCGATGCCGGGAATCATTCCGGCAGTCCGCCAGAGTGCCATCTGCCGCAGGGAATCGAGCGCCGGTGCGATCAGATTCCGGATCATCTGCATTCCCACAAGTACGCCGAGCGACGATTTTAAAAGGCCGTTCACGCAGGTTTCCAGCAGCTCTGTCATATGGGACAAAATCTCCTCGCCGGAAAGATCGTTTACAAGGGCGATGAGCAGATAGATATGGATCATCGGGAGGACGAGGGCGAGCAGAAGCTTTTCGACAGCCAGAATCACCAGAAGGAGCATCTGATAAAACATCACGGCTGATGATGCACCACCGGCGGCCGCGGCCGCCAGATAGTAGGATGGCGTCAGGATCCGCATAAAAGCGACCAGCGATGTGATGACAGCTTTCAGGTTTTCCCCGCTCGACTGGAAATTTTTCAGAATCAGTGCAAGCGCAAGCAGATAGACCATATAAAAACTAGCGTCCCTGACCTGTTTTCCTTCAAAGAGAGAGGAAAAACTGCCGAGCACCGCGCCTGCCAGAACGAGGAGAAACAGCTCCTTCATCAGCCCCTTCTGCGCAAGGAATGCTGTTTTGGCACAGGAGAGAACGGCATTTCCGGCACGGAAGGTGCGGAAGGGATCGCCATCCTGCAAAAGAGAACGCACCGTACCGGCAAAAGAAAACTGCTGGCTGGACAGCAGGCTGTCCACTTCCTGCTGGATTGCATCGAAGTCGAGTTCTGCAAGAAGTTCGTCCTGCGCTGCTGCTGCCTGATCCGTTTCGGTATCCGCTGCTTCGATTTTCTGCGTTCTTCCCGTTCCGAAAATGAGACACAGAAAAAGCAGCGCCATGCCCCATCCGGCTTTTTTACAGAAAATCATGAACCGTTTCCAGCAGAGCGAGCAGCACTGGCATACTGACGGCAAGGACCGCCAGGCGGGCGAACAGTTCAATCTGCCCTGCAATGGAAGAATAGCCCGCATCCTTACAGATCCCGGCGGAAAACTGCCCCACATACGTGATCCCAAGCATTTTCAGCAGCGTATTCAGATACGATGAGTCCACCGGGAGATACGATTTCATTTGTGCGAGCATGCCGAGCAGATACTGCATTTTTCCGACGGTCCCGGCAAGAATGCAGAGGCCGGCACCAACCGTCACAAGAAGGGCAAATTCCGGCTTTGCTCCCTTTACTGTGATTCCAAGCAGCACGCCCGCCGTGCCAAGCGCAGCGATCCGAAGTATATCCATATGATCCCCTCCGTTTTTTCTCCCTGCTCTTAAATTGTAAACAGTTGTTTGATGTCCTCAAACAGCGCGGAAATATAGGGAAGAATCCAGAACAGCACCAGCACAAGACCGGCAAGGCTTGCAAGAAATGCCTGTTCTTCCCGGCCGCTGTGTTTTAATACCTGGCACAGGACCGATACCAGAATCCCGACTGCCCCGATTTTAAATAGAATCCCGACCTCCACGCCTGCTCCTCCGTTTTCAGACACGCCCTAAACCAGAATCAAAAATAAAAAAAGGCCTCCCATGATTCCAAGACTCTGACAGAGCCTCTTCCTTTCCGGCAATCCTTTCTGCAGTTCCGCGATCCGCTGCACAAGGCGTGCCTCATACCGGTCCAGATTCGCCTTCTGCATGGCGCGGTCCCCGGTTCCAAGGCTGCATCCGGCCTCCTGCAGCTCTTCTTTTTCTTCTTTTGTAAGGCGTGTGTCCGCCAGGTGGACTGCCGTATTCTCTTCCAGAATCGCCGGCAGTGTCTTTCCGTCCGGGCGGCGCATATCCTCGGAAATATCCTGTAAAAAATCCCGGTACGGATCCCGCATCCGCCTTCCCGTCTCCCAGAACGCATCCGGCAGCGGGGAAGCCGCCGTCACAATCTCTCCACGCAGATACTGGATAATTTTCTGCAGTGTTTCCAGATCTTTCACATGGGCCGACAGCGCCGCACTCTTTGCAAAGCCGATCCCGACGCAGGCAAGAGAAGCCGCCAGTAAAACTGCAAGCCGCATCACAGAAACGCCTCCCTTCGGTACAGTGTCGTTCCTCTTCCGTCAAAAATAGCCTGTACGCTTCCGGCGTGGGGTTTCGCATCCAGCACGATGTACCGCTCGAAAACGTGGGATTCCACGAGGCGGTTCAGGAGAGGCTTCTGCTTCATATCCTCCATGGAATTGCCATGCACGGTCGCGAGCAGCTTGCACCCGCAGTTAACGACGGACTCGATCGCACGGATGTCCTCGCCCGTTCCGATCTCATCGACTGCCACCACATCGGGCGACATGGCGCGGATCAGCATCATCATGCCCTCCGCCTTCGGACAGCAGTCGAGCACATCGGTGCGGATGCCGACATCATTCTGCGCAACGCCGAGATAGCAGCCTGCGATCTCGCTCCGTTCATCGACCACACCGACGGTCAGCCCCGGATACGGCGACTCCCCGTCCGAAATCTGGCGGATGATATCACGCAGCATCGTCGTTTTGCCGCAGCCGGGTGCGGAGACAATCAGGGTGTGCAGGAAACGGCCGTCTTCCCAAAGGTACGGCATCACTCGGTCCGCGCAGCCCTTTTTCTCATGAGCAACCCGCACGTTGATGCAGGATATATGGCTGATGCCTTTCACCTTTTCCCCTTCGATTACCGTCTTTCCGGCAATGCCGATCCGGTGGCCGCCCTCCACGGTCAGAAAACCCTGCCGCAGTTCATCCTCGTAGGCGTAGAGGGAAAAACTTCCTATGTAATCCATCGTATCGCGGATATCCGTCGGTGAGACGGGATAACCTTTCTCCCACTCCCCGGTCAGTGCTCCGTCCGGGGTCAGAAAGTACTCCTGATCCTTTGCGACCACCAGAAGCGGCGCGCCGGTCCGCAGACGGATTTCCTGCAGGTCATCGGCCAGCAGATCTGTGTTTTTCAGAATTTTCCGTATATTCGCAGAAAACAGGCGCAAAAGTTCCCTTTGCTCCTGTTTTTTCTCTGGCGTAACAATATCCTTTTGTCTTCCTGTCCTTTTCATCTTCACCACCTCTTATCGTTATATATATGAGATGGCGGGACAGGTTATGCACGATTTTTATGGTTCTATTCTTTTCATGCAGATTTTCACGGGCTCCGCTGCCCAGACGGCGCCTTCATATCCTTTCTCCGGACTGAAATGCATGCAGAAGCCCTCTTTCTTTTCCGTTCCAAGAGAACCCAAAAGACCGGTTCCCCTCCACTTGCCGTAGCTCTCCTCTTCGGTCCAGATCCGGAAAAACAGCGTTTCAGCATTCTCCGCTGCGGCAAGGCGTTTCTGGTCTTCGTCGGAAAAATACCGTTCTGCCATGCGCTCCCAGGCAGCGCGGCGGTGCTGCTGCAGATCCATGCCGATCGGAATGGAAGCAAAAGCGCAGGCAGCGTATTCCCCCGAATGAGAAATATTAAAACAGATCTGCGGATGCCCTGGCAGGTACGGTTTTCCGTGCGCATTCCGTTCGATCGTTATCTTTTCTCCATCCAGCCCATACTGTTCCTGCATTCCCATCCGGAACAGCTCCCATCCGCACTGCGAGAGTTCCCGTTCCAGCTCTTTTTTTTCGCCCTCCGGCTGTGTAATTTTTTTCAGATAAACTACCGTCTCCTGCATCCTGCTTCTCCCTCTTCATAGAAAAAGAGACCGCGAAGCCTTTCAACTTTCGGCTTCCCGGTCTCTTCTCGAAAATTCTTTCTTATGCGTTTTTACCGCAGCAGTATTTGTATTTCTTTCCGCTTCCGCACGGGCATGGATCGTTTCTTCCGATTTTTTTGCCTTTGATTACAGTGCCGGATTTTTTCTGCTCCATGTAAAGCGTTTTCTTCTGCTCTTCTGTGAAGATCTCATCCCACATCGGCAGGTTGTACAACCAGTCTGCTTTTGCGTCTACCATGTTTTTGTACAGAAGCTCTTTATCGTAAGCCAGTGTAACAACGGTATCCTCTTCCATCTCCTCGATCGGGTTCGGGATCACAAGGCTGTCGTTGATGCCGTCCAGGAAACCAACCATGGTCATAACGTCCACTTTGTATTTCTCTGCCAGCTCTTTTACGGTTCCTTTTACCACTTCATCCGGGTTGGAAAGAAGCTGCTCGTAAATGTTTTTCTCAATCAGGAAATAATTGGTCCAGAACTGCTGGAGCTGTCTTTTGTCTGCTTCCTGATTATAGGCGATATCACGCCAATTCTGTAATAAACTCATGTTATTATCCATCCTTTATCTGTTTCTCTGAGCGCGTTTTTTCGCGCCGTCCCCTAGCGGGATTCCGGTTTTTGTAACACGCTTTAGTATATCGGAAAGTCCGCAGAAAATCAACCTTTTTCTTCTTCCTGCTCCAGAATCGGGATTCTGGTATCGCCGAGCGGAATTCCTCTGTGTTCCACCGATGTAGAGAACACGATCTGCGTCTTCGTTCTTCCAAAATGCTGAAGCTGGCCGATAAACTGATCCAGCTCAGATGTTGTGTGGAACACAACCTCCATCAGCATCGAATAGTCGCCGGTCACGCAGTTGCACTCGATCACATTCGGGCAGTCAGTGATGTACGGATAGAATTCCTTTTTCCGCACCGGCTCAACCTCCAGATTGATGAATGCCTTGATCCGATAGTCGAAAACCTCCGGGTTCACACTCGCACGGTAGCCGGTGATCACCCCGTCCTTTTCCAGGCGGTCGATTCTCGCCGAAACCGTCGGCGAAGTGAGACTTACCTTGTCTGCAATACTTTTGAGCGGAAGCCTTGCATCTTCCTGCAGCAGTTCCACAATTTTCCGGTCTGCTGTATCCAGTTCACGTTTCATTCCCTCTCCTTACGTTCCTCCTGCTCTCCTTTTTCTTTCGGAGGCAGTTTCTTTACCACCGTATTTTCCACGCGGTGTTCTTTGACCCGCATGACCTTGATCCAGAGATCGTCGGTCTCGAGTTCAAACTGGCTGCCGTCATCCGGAACCGCACCGAGTTCGCCGAAAATGTAGCCGCCGAACGTTTCATATTCATCGACCGGCAGTTTGATCTTCAGTTCCTCCGCCACATCATCCAACGAGGCACTTCCCATGATTTTCCAGGTGTCTGTGGAAATCAGCTCAATTTCCGATGGCTGCCCGATCTCCGCCTCATCATTCAAGTCCCCGACAAGCTGCTCGATCAGGTTACGCACGGTGATAATTCCATCCATGCCGCCGTACTCATCCAGAACCACGGCAAAATAGTTGCCGGTCTTTTTCATGTTCTGGAACAGCGTGGCAGCCTTGATGTTTTCAGGAACAAAATAAGGCTGTTTGATTGCTTCTTTCATGACATGATCGCGGTCCTTGGTGCGAAGCCGGAAATAATCCTTGGCGTCCAGAACGCCGATGATATCGTCCACATTTTCACCACAGACCGGGTAATAAGAATGGCGGCTTTCATGGATCAGCTGCTCCCACTCCTCCATCGAGTCTTCCAGCCACAGAAGATCTACATCGGTTCTGTGGACGCAGATTTCATCAATGGTCAGATCATCAAACTCAAATACGTTCTGAATCATATCTTTTTCTTCATTGTCGATCGCGCCTTTTTCGCTGCCGGCATCTACCATCATTCGGATTTCTTCCTCCGTCACCTGATCGTCGTCCTCATCCGGATCGATCCCCAGAAGGCGCAGGATACCGTTTGTCGATGCAGTCAACAGCCACACAAGCGGTGCAAACACTTTCGAAGCACCGCTTACAAGACCGGAAATCCCGAGCGCAATCTGCTCAGCCTTCTGCATTGCAATCCTTTTCGGCACCAGTTCGCCAAAGATCAGGGTGATATAAGATAAAAGCAGCGTAATCAGCACAACGGCAATCGCATCCAGTGTCTTTTCCGGAATCTTCATACCCGCGTCCACAAGAGCGGAAACGATTCGATCCGAAAAATTTTCTGCTGCAAAGGCACTTCCAAGAAAACCGGACAGAGTGATGACCACCTGTATCGTTGCAAGAAAACGGGATGGCTGTTCCGTCAGATGAAACAGCTTCGCCGCTCTTTTGTTTCCCTCCTGTGCCATTTTTTCCAGTTTAGCGTCGTTGCAGGAGACCACAGCGATCTCCGCGCAGGCAAATACCGCATTGACCGCTATCAATACGACCTGCAAAAGAATACTGCCGACTATGTCACTGTCCAAACGTTTCAAACCTCCTCAATATTATTTATGCATTTTTCAAAAATGCCACATAGGCCTTCTTGGCCTCGTAAACATCTGCTTTGCTGGTTACTTCCCATGGAGCATGCATGCTGAGAACCGGTACACCGGAGTCAATCACTTCCATACCGTACAGAGACATGATGTAGGCGATGGTTCCGCCGCCTCCGACATCAACTTTACCAAGTTCTGCTGTCTGCCAATTTACTTTTGCATCATCAAAGATAGCGCGAAGAGCTCCGACGTACTCTGCATTGGCATCGTTTGAGCCGCTCTTTCCGCCTGCTCCTGTAAATTTGTTAATTACGATACCTTTTCCGAAAAATGCAGCGTTTTTCTTCTCAAATGCTGCTGCATACAACGGATCAAACGCTGCACTTACATCGGAAGAAAGCATTCTGGAAGAAGCCAGACATCTCCGAAGTGCAAGCTCCGTTCCCTCACCTGCAAGTGCAAGCAGCTCTGCCATGGTGTTTTCGAAGAAATGAGACTGCATGCCGGTTGCTCCGACGCTTCCGATCTCCTCTTTGTCTACGAGCAGGCAGCAGGATGTCTTCTCCGGTGCTTCCACCTCGAGCATTGCGACAAGAGAAGTGTATGCGCATACACGGTCATCCTGGCCGTATGCAAGAATCATGCTGGCATCCATACCAAGCTCACGCGCTTTTCCTGCCGGTACAATTTCAAGCTCTGCGGAGAGGAAATCCTCTTCTTCGATGCCATACTTGTCGTTTAAGAGCTTTAAGGTCATGGCTTTCACTGCATCTTTCTCTGTTCCTTCCAGCGGCTGGCTTCCGATCAGAAGATCGAGGTTCTCGCCCTCTACTACCGTACTTGCCGGTTTGGTCTGCTGCTCTCTGGAAAGGTGAATCAGAAGATCTGTCACACAGAATACCGGATCGTTATCATCCTCGCCGATGACTACATCCACTACTTCGCCATCCTTCTTGGCTACAACACCGTGGATTGCAAGCGGAAGCGTTACCCACTGCCATTTTTTGATACCACCGTAATAATGGGTATCAAGATATGTAAATCCGTTGTCCTCATACAGTGGATTCTGTTTTACGTCAAGACGCGGAGAATCGATGTGCGCACCGAGAATATTCATACCCTCTGTCAGAGGCTTTGTTCCGATCTGGAACAGGGCAATGGCCTTCTTCATGCATACAGCATAAACCTTGTCACCCGGTTTTAACGCACGATTTTCTTTTACATAGGTGTCGAGGCTTACGTATCCGGCCTCTTCTGCCTGACGTACACTTTCCTTTACACACTCACGCTCCGTTTTTCCGTGATCCAGGAATGCGCGGTAGCCGGCGTTTAATTTTTCCAGCTTTTTCATATCTTTTTTCTTGTACTCATTCCATGCTGTTTTTCGTTCCATAGCTTTTCTCTCTTTCTGTTTTCTTTCTATGATCCGTTCGTATTTTTTTGCTCCGGTCATAATTGCGATCTCTTTCATTATAATCTGTTTTGATGGGAAAAACAAGGACTTTCGGCTGTTAGAAAAAAGCCCCACAGCGAACCGTTTTTTTGGTTGCAGCGGGGCTTTTAAGGGGAGGATAAGTATTTCCTTATTTTTCTTTTGTATCATCGAACAGGGGAATTTCGATGACACTGTTATTCTCCCCTGAATGTTCACTTTTATACATTTCTTGTAATTATTTTTTGATCAACAGCAGAAAAATCCTCTTCCGCCGCAGCAACAGCAATTGCAGATGGCATTGATTGCCATACATTCACAGCACCATTTTCCGAGATCACCTGCACTTCTCTCGTAGCCATAGCCGCTTCCCATGTCGGAATACCACTGGCCGCTGCCCCGGAGTTGGCTTAAAAGCTGCTGGTACTGCAGATTCTGCGGTTCTAATTTGACTGCCATCTCGGCATCCTGCACGGCATTGATGTTGTTGCCGAGGCGCGAATTTGCGATCGCATGCAGGAAATACCATTTTCCGCTGCGGTCGGAAATGTCGTTCAGCACGTTCATCGCCTCGCGGAAGTGGCCGCTGTTGATGTAGTTGGCTGCCGCCTGCAGCCGCATTTCCTGCTCGGAATTTCCATAATCATTCCGTGCGGAGCCGCCGTTTCCGTACGCGCCGCCGAATGGGTCGAAGCCGCCGAACGGGCCATAGCCGCCGTAAGCATCTCCGCCATACGACGAACCTCCGCTCTGGTACGAGGTGCCGTGCTCGCGTTCATCCATGATCTGTTTGTACGCCTGCTGCACCTGTTTGAATTTTTCTTCTGCTTCTGCTTTATTCGGATTATTGATATTGGCATCCGGGTGATACGTCCGGCTGAGTTTTCGGTATGCTTTTTTGATTTCATCGTCCGAAGCCCCGCGGGACACGCCCAGCACCTCATATGGATCTGTCATCAGTCTTTATTTCTCCTCTTTTTGGCGCTCTTTTGCGCTTTTTCGCATTTCGTATTTTTCCCAGATACCAGCATACAATATATTTCGCAGAATGTCTACATTTTCCAGGATCGGAAGTTTTTCAAATGCACGCGACGCTTCCGCCGTCATCATCAGCAGGATTTTTTCTGCGGTTTCCTCGAAGTCCGGCTGATCTGCGATGGACAGAAACGGGTTGTAGTTTCCGCTCTTTTTATCTTTTTCCACGTCATCAAGCGCATCCATCAGGTAAATGAATTTTCCGATGTAAAAGCCGACCTGGCGCAGATCATCGCTCCAGATGTCCTCCTCCGGAATATAGATCTCCGCCATCACCTCTCCGGTATAGCCCGCCGCAAGATCGAGGTCTGGATTGTTTTCCTTCTCGCATGCATGCAGCTTTTCGAGGTAATCCTGCACTGCTTTCGTCTGGCGCGGATACGATGCCTCGATGCGTGTCACAGATTTTTTCAAAGCCTTTGCCACTGTAAACGCCGCGTAGTTTTTCTCGTCCTCCCAGTCATCCAGCAGATTGTAATAGGCGAGCAGCACGTTCATGTCTGCGCAGTATTTTGTGTATTTGTTCCGCAGGCATTTATGTTTTTTGCCGGGATGAAGAAAGCAGTAATGCTCCTCTTCTTTTGTCTCACACTCATAAAGCCCGGTCAGCAGGATGGAAAGAAATGTCATATCAAACGTCAGCATCGCCTGACCCTTTTTTCCATACGCCTCTTTGATATCCTGACACAGACCGCAGTAGTATGCCTGATATTTATTGTAATCTTTGACTTTCAGGTCATCCTTTCGGATGGTCACATAACCAAACATGAATCGCACTGCTCCTTTTTATCAGGTGTTTTTGATGAATTTTGTTCCGCATTTCGGGCAGCAGATCTCGATGTGGCCTTTTCCTTTCGGCACACGCACCTGCTGATGGCAGGACGGGCAGCGGAAGTAGCAGTGCTCTTTATCCTTGAATGCACGGGTTCCGCCTCGGAAGAATCCGACGACGCGGTTTTTCAGTTCCAGGAATTTCTGGTTTTCCGCATACCGTTTGGAATGGTTCTTGGACATGATGCGCACATCCGCCCAGACGATCAGGACGAATGCCAGGGTGTAGATAAGGGAGCTCCGTACAACCGCTCCGAAAATCATCATGGCAACTGCCGCCCACATCATAAAATTGCCCAGCTGATCGATGCCGTAGCGGCCGTACATCAGGCGGGAAAGTTTTTCTTTCAGTTTATCCATTTTGTTCTCGTTTCTCCTTTTTCAAAGTATATGCCAATACTCTATCCCTTTTGAGGGAAAAAAGCAATCGAAAGCGCCATTAATTTTTTCTAAAAAATTCTTAAAACTTGCGGTGGATGTTTCTTTTCAACTGTGCTACACTTGGTTATGTTTCTTTATATTTTATTTTCAGTAAACGATCGGAGATTTTTATGAAACGACTCAAACAGATCGGCGCCCTTCTCTCCATCGCGGTCCTGATCGGATTCGGGCTTGGCGCCATGATTTTTGCGTTTATCGACACGCCGTTTGCACACAAGGCGCTGACGGTCTGCCTCTACTGTGCAATTACCGCACCAGTGCTCATCTATGCCATGATGCTGGTTGCCAAGGTTCTGTCGCACCGCGATGAGAACGACAAATCAGACAAAGGAGAAAAACAGTCATGATTGATACCATTATTTTTGATGTAGGCCGCGTACTCGTCAACTGGGACTACGAGTCCTATCTGAAACGCTTTGCTTTCGGTCCGGAAAAGACGAAAGCAATCGCCGCCGCAACCTTCGAAGGCCCTTACTGGCGCCAGTTCGACCGCGGAATTCTCGCGCCGGAGGAGATTGTAAAAGGATTCTGCTCCCTCGCCCCGGAATACACCGAAGAAATCAAAGAGGTTTTCGCCCACTGCGAGGAAACCATCACCCCGCTGCCGTATGCAGAAAGCTGGGTACGCTCCTTAAAAGAAAAAGGCTACCGCCTCTACATCCTCTCCAACTACTCCGGAGACCTCTTCGAGCGCACCAAAGAGAAAATGCCCTTCCTCCCCTACATGGACGGAACCCTCTTCTCCTACACCTGCCATTTAACAAAACCGGAACCGGAGATCTACCAGCACCTGATCCAGAAATTCTCCCTCACCCCGGACCGCTGCGTATTCCTCGACGACACCAAAGCAAACGTCGAGGCCGCAGAGCAGGCAGGGATTCATGGAATTCATTTTACGGGATATGAAGATGGCGTGTCACAGTTGAAAAAACTGGGCGTTCTTTAAAAAACAGGCTGCCGCATTCATGCGTCAGCCTGTTTTTTTAGTATTAACTTACGCTTTCGCCGCCTCTTCCATCAGCCGCAGCATCAGTCCGACGCTGCCGACGTTATATCCGGCATAAGCGCGTCCGCCGATGTTTCCCGGCAATGCGAGTATCAGCAGTGGGAGTTTTTCTGCGTCGATTCCCATTTTTTCGGCGATCGCCGGGGCGTCGTCGGATGGGTCGAGGTAGAGGGACATATTGTGGATTGCTGCGCGGGCTTTCTGGAAAGTCGTGTTTTCCAGGTCGGCTTTCGTGCGGAGCACGGCTGCCATGGCAGCGTCTTTTGCGTTCCACTTCTCTGCGATTTCGATCAGCTCATTCAGAACATGCTCGGTCGGCTCCTCTCCGGTTCCGAGGAAGGCCAGAAGGATCGGGCCGTCTTTGGTGAGATCGTTCAGGGTATGCGCCTTTCCATCCAGATCCTCCAGCGTGATCTCCGGCAGTTCGATGTGCTCTAACAGCTCATCCAGCTCTTTTTTCACGGCTTCCAGATAAATCTCTTTTGCTTCTCCCGCCTTCAGTTCAAACACGCGGTATGCAGCATGCTGGTCACCGTTCGGCATACGCATACTTGTAATCAGACGATAGCAGCCCGGCTCCAGGGTCAGAGCCAGTGTTTTGCCATTGAATGCGGTTTCTTCGTAATTCAGCGTCTCAAACACTGTTCCGTTCCACTTTCCGATGGTCCACGTCTGATAATACTTCCAT
Organism: Fusicatenibacter saccharivorans; assembly: GCF_027667425.1. Lineage (NCBI taxonomy): Bacteria > Bacillati > Bacillota > Clostridia > Lachnospirales > Lachnospiraceae > Fusicatenibacter > Fusicatenibacter saccharivorans. Next base: position 49,928 of record NZ_JAQEGR010000013.1, on the reverse strand, counting down.
GCGCTTCCATCCTCCGCATTCAGTGTCAGAACCGCACTTTCCGTTTCATCCTTCAAAACAGCAGCTTCTGTTTCCACACTGTGGAATGCCCCATCACGGTAATACTCCGGCTCCAGGGTCACCGGATTCAGTCTTGCCGCTACATTGAGACTCCGGCAGATTGCCACAAACAGAATCTTCTGCGCCAGAGGACTTCCCTGTTTCATCGTAAGGACGCCGACCGGTGTTGCCATGATCGTGTCATACTCTTCTTCTGCATGGAAGGTAATATTCTTCTTAAGATAATCCAGAATCCGTTCCGGCTGCTCCACAAAGCTACGTTTTGTCTCCTCTTCAAAAAATCCGCGGATCATGCTCCGATACGGCGTCAGCTCCTCGAGGAAAATACGCGGGCAAAGAAGATCCTTCCTGAAAATCTCCTCCGGCAGATCCCCCTGCTCGCAGTCGAGATGATCCTCTAAAACGGATGCCTTCAAGTCCTTCGCATCCTTTAAAGCCAGCGAAAACAGCAGCTTCTTCCGGTTCGGATTTTCATCTTTGGAAAGGAATGTATAAACCTCCTCAAAATTCTCTCCTGCCCGGTGGAAAATCTCTTCCGCTTCCGGATACGCAGCAGCCTTTTTCTCATCAAAGCATGCTGCAAACCGTGCCTTCCGAAGCCGTTCCGCCTCTGCCATCCGTGCCGCATTGCGCTCCTTCTGCTCCTTTGTGGCAACGACATTCCGTACCGGCACCTCCTTCGGTGCCCGGATTTCCAGCGTCTGCCACCTGTCATCCGCTTCCGGAACCGCCTCTTCACGAAGCACCAGTTCCAGCGAATCCTCCTCCTCAATCCGCATCATTGCCTCTGCCCGGCGTATTCCGTCAAATGCCCGTACCCGGATATCGCCAAGGCCAAGTGTCATCCGAACTTCTCCGTCCGCATCCGCAATCATCACTGCAGCCGGGAAAAACTCTGCCATATTCAGGATTTCAACCGCAATATGCGCTCCTGCAGCCGGTTTTCCATTCTCATCCTTCACAAGAATCTTCACCAGCTTCGTTCTGCCATAAAAATCTGTATGGTTAAAGTAGTACAGCGCTCCTTCTTTTCCAAGATACTCCTCGTTACTTTCCTTCACATAATCCGAGAAGTTCCGCGTATGAATCAGAATTGCCCGATTCGCCGGACCCGAGAACCAGCCGGTATCCAGCACTTCTTCCGGCTCACAGGCACCGAGAAAATGCCACTCGCCGTCCACAAACACCTCAACCCACGCATGATTGTCATCACAGTGCGCCCATCTTGGTGTATAGACCTGCCGCGCCGCAATACCGACACTCCGATACGCCGTAACTGCAAACGTTGACTCCTCGCCGCAGCGTCCCTTTCCGCTCCGATACATCGTCATCGGAGATGCCGTTCTGCTGTCCGTCGCCTCATACGTTGCATGCTCCGCACACCAGTAATTAATCTCCAGAATTGCCTCCCAAAGACTCATTCCGGCTACACGCCCCATAATCTGCTCGTAAAAAAACGGTCTGCAGTCCGTAATATCCTCGGAATTGATCCGGTCATACAGCACATAATTTACAAACACATCCTCCGGCAGTTCCTTACACCATGCCACCTTCTCCCGCAGCATCAGCGCATGCTTCACGTACGAAAGAAAAAGGTTAAATCCATATTCTCCCGCATCCCTTACCGGCATCGTACCATACAGAAACTTCATCAGCACAACCTCTTCTTCACTGCACTGTTTCAATTTTTCTTCGATAACAGGCATCACCGGAGCCAGAAGCTCTCTCCGTCCCTCAAATTTTTCCGTTGCATATTTTTTCAAATTTTCTGAGATCATGATTCTATCTATCCCTTTCTCTTTTTTCCTATCCGTCTCCACAACGTACATCCGCCCACCGGCGGCAGACGCCATGTGAAAAAGGATTCCTTGCGATTTTTCAGGAACACCGGAGCGAGGAGCCTTTTCACATACCGGCTGTGGGTCACTACGCTACATATTTTTCTTTATAAATGAAAGTAATTCTCCGCTGGGATCGCATTTATACTCCCAGAACATAATGCCCCCCATGCCCTTTTCTTTCAGGTACGCAATTTTCACCCCAAGTGACTCGCAGTCCTCATAGCTGATAAATGTTTCCCCGTCAAACAGATACGGAACCTTTGCCTGCTCATCCCAATACCGGATAAATCCCCTCTTTCCGATCCAGCTCTCTTTGAGCTCGCCATAGTCACCGCCATATCCTCCGACCGTCTCTGCTTCCATTCCAAGCCCGTTGCGGCATCCGGCGCCTTTTACTCCATCCCATTTTCTGGAATAAAACGGTACGCCAAGAATCAGCTTCTCCATTGGAACGCCTGCATTTACAAAACCGTTCACTGCCTTCTGCACACATGCATCAAACAAATTTCCCTCACTGTGATACAGCGCCGCATGATGTCCCGTCACCTTCTGGAAACCGCCCTGCAGATCATACGTCATCAGCTGCACATAATCCAGATACCGGGAGGCCTCCTTCATATCTGTCTGCAGTGCAAAGTAAACATCTCCGCCGACTGCTGTCGTTACAAGCATGCCTTCTCTGTACGCGTCCAGTGTCTTCCGAAGCTCCGCCAGAAGCAGCGTATAATTCTCTTTATCCGATCTGTCCGACGCAATTCCTGCCAGCGATGTGCCCGGATACTCCCAGTCAATGTCAATGCCGTCCAGACCATACTCCTTCACAATTGCAAGTGCACTCGCAGCAAACCGCTCTCTTCCCTCTTTTGTTCTTGCAGCCTGGGAAAAGCCGTCTGCTCCCCAGCCGCCTACGGACAATACAATCTTCAGCTCCGGGTTGCTTTTCCGAATGGATACTATTCCATCCCGTGCATCCTTTGCATCCCATACAACTTCTCCGTCCCGGATCAGACCAAATGCAATATTGATCACGGTAAGTGCCCGCACATCCTCTTCTCGCATATGATTTAAGTCCGCCGTATTTACATAGCCAATTATTCTCTTCATCTCATAAGCTCCTCTGTCCGAATCGTTTTACTCATTAAAGGTTACGACTTCCCCGTGTCCCAGATTGTAGGTGATCTCATCCTCAAGCTCTACCTTCACAACCGTTGCAAACGGATGAATACTCATCTCTCCGGCCCAGATCCAGAGCGTTCCCGGAATACCGCTCCATGGAAGTGAACCTGTGTAGGAGAACCGGAGCTCCTCTCCCGTATGCAGAACCGTCACCCTTTTTACCGGTGTTTTAATGCCTTTCACACACAGTGTCTCCTGCGGCTTATCATAGACGAAAAGATACATCGTCTTCTGATCCGCCGAAATCGTGCTTCCGCCGAGGAAATGATTGTAATCCAGTCCTTTTTCTGTTCCAAATACCGCTTCCTTATGGTCATGAATCCATCCGCCCAGATCCAGAAGAACTTTCTCCTGGCGTTCATCCAGCGTTCCGTCCTCCTTCGGTCCGATATCCAGCAGCATTCTTCCGCCGAGGGTAATACAGTCACAGAACATGCGCACAATCTGACCGCTGCTCTTGTAATCATTGTCCGATGGACGATATCCCCAGGAATCGTTGATTGTCGTACAGAATTCCCACTCGCCTTTCGGTCCGTACAGCGGGATTCCCTGCTCCGGTGTCTCATAATCTCCATAGCCCTGCATTCTCGAATTCAATACAACGTTCGGATTCAGGGTATGCAGATATTCCCTGAATTCCGGCATCTTCCACTGTGCCGCGCTCCGTTCCCAGTCACCATCAAACCATAAAAGGTCCACCGTTCCGTAATTCGACATCAGTTCTTTTAGCTGATGGTTGTTGAATTCCAGAAACTCCTGCCATTTCTCCGGCTCCTCCTCTTTTCCGGCCGGGGAACCATAGATATCGTTCAAACAGTCTTCTTTTTTCATTCCTTCCGGGTAAACCGTGCGATACCGCGGATCCGACCAGTCGATCAGTGAATAATAAAGACCGACCTTCAGACCTGCCTCACGCATGGCAGCTGTATACTCTTTTACCAGGTCGCGCGCTGCCGGTGTTTTCTTCACAACACTTAAATCACTGTATCCGGTATCAAACAGTGCCACGCCGTCATGGTGCTTCGCTGTCATAACCACGTACTGCGCACCTGCTTTTTGAAACAGCTCCGCCCATTTTTTCGCATCAAACTTCGATGCTGTAAAGCCTTCACACTGTTTCATGTAATCTTCATAAGAAATATTTCCGTTGTGGAACGACCATGACTCTGACACATCACCCACCGCATAAATCCCATAATGGATAAAAATGCCCAGCTTCGCGTTCCGAAACCAGTCCTGCATCATCTCTTCCAGCTCCTCCTTTTTTTGTACTCCCGGATTAAAAGACTCCGGGCATAGCTTTTTTATCCGATCTAATTACCCCTTTATTGTTTCTTCCCATTATATCAGTTCTTGCCCAAAAAGAAAGGCATATTACCGTTTTACACTGTAATATGCCTTTTTTCACGCCACAGGAAATATCGTTACCTTTTCCTGTTTATTTCGCGATTTCCTCGATACCCTGAGTTGCTACCCAGTCCTCAAGTCCCAGAGAGTACATACCATCTACATAAGCCTGCCAGTCAGCATCGTTGTCAATGTCAAGCTCGCCGCATACGAACTGCGCCTGCTGCTGCTCAAAGAAATCTTTGATTGCTGTGTTCGTATCAGAGAAGGTATCAATTTTATCCAAGTCAATCCAGTAGGACGGAATAATTTCTTTGGTCAGATTTGCCTCATAAGCTTCCTCTGTTGCTTTTTTCTCATCATACATCGGATGCTCTTCTACAAACTCGAAGTCTACCGGCAGATATTTCGGCAGAGACTGCGGCCACAGATTGCCCCAGGAATATTTTTCCTGATCTTCCTCAGACAGTGTGGTGGTGTCAATCGCATGGTATCCGTCATCCTCTTTGTTTACAATCACACCAACCGGTCCTCTGTTGCAGCCGATGCCGTTCTCCAGTGCGAATGCATTGTCAAACCAGCGGCAGATGATTTCCGGATGCTCTGCCTTGTTTGTGATGACAGCCTGGGTTCTGTATACGCTGAAGCCTTCCGTATCGCGCAGCCAGATTCCGTCTTTGTCTGTGTTCAGAACAGGCATGGAGTCGAAATCGCCTCTTTCCTCTGCAGCCGGGATTCCGGTAAACTCGTTGCTTCCGTATGCGATGGAAACGCCGTACAGGTCCTGATTTCCTTTACCTTCCCATGTGGAGCTGTCCTGTGTGTAAAGCTCTACGTCTACGAGTCCTTCTGCATACAGTTTGTGGAACCAGGAAAGGAACTCACGGTATGTATCGCTGACACCGCCGTAAACAACCTTTTCATTCTGGATTGCAATACCAAGTTTGTTCATCGGAAGTCCGAAGTAACCGGCCATAGCCTCGATATGTTTGTTGTTCGGGTCGGTAGAGAACGGGATTTCATCGGAAGCGTCACCGTTGCCGTTTGCATCCTGCTCTTTGAAGGCTTTCAAGACTGCCTCAAACTCGTCTGTAGTGGTCGGCATGCTCATGCCAACATTCTCCAGCCATTTCGTATTGATGTATGGGCTGTATCCAACGGTTGTATCGGTACATACGTACGGAATTGTGTAGATGTGTCCGTCCGGTGCTGTCATTTTTTCTCTTACACCCGGCAGATCCAGGATCGCAGAAATGTTCGGGCAATATTTCTCAAAATAATCTTCCAGCGGAATGAATACGCCCTGGTTTACACCATAGGTGAGGATTGCATTATCGCTTAAGGTCCATCCGCCGATCACATCCGCGTAATCTCCGGAGTTCAGATCCAGATTCAGTCTCTCCGTTGCTGTTTCGTATGGATAAATTTTCAGGTCAACGTCTACATTGGTCTGTTTTTTGAACTCATCGAGCATGATAAACTCGCCGGATTCGCTGGAATCATCGCAGAAGATGGAGAAGGTGTAATCTCCCTCGTCTACCAGCGGAAGACCTTCCTGATACATAATGCCGTTTACTTTTCCGTCCTCATCCACGGTGTCGTTTGCTGCGGATGCTGCGGATGCTGCAGAAGCACTCTTTGCCGAGCTGCTTCCATTATCACTTCCACATCCGGTAAACATAGATGCCACCATTACTGCAGTTAAAACTGCTGCGACTGCTTTTCTTTTCATGATTTTTCCCTCCTGTGTTGTTCCGGCGGCATTTTCCCGCCGGAAGCGCTTTTGCCTGTCCGTTGTCCGGACTCTTTATTTACATACCGCCGTTTCCCGTGCGGCAGATAAATCGTTAAAAAAACTTCTTCTTGTAAATCAACCCTTCATGGATCCGATCATAACACCCTTTACAAAGTGCTTCTGCACCAGTGGGTACATAACCAGAACCGGGATACTGCTGATGATGATCAGCGAGTATTTCATAACGTCGATCAGCTGCTGTTTTTCCTGCAGTGCTGCTCTTGCTGCCGCAGTTGTTGCTGTCTGGGACAGCGCGGTCTGGTTCGTGATCAGGATGTTACGCAGAACCAGCTGCAACGGATACTTTGCTTTGTCCGAAATATAAACGAGTGCTGAGAAGTATGAGTTCCAGTGACCGACACCATAGTACAGAACCAGAATTGCGATGATCGCTTTGGAAAGCGGAAGTGCAATCTGGAAAAAGAATCTCGCCTGGGTGCAGCCGTCAATTTCAGCTGCCTCATACAGCTCTTCCGAAATGTTCGACTTGAAGAAGGTTCTTGCCACGATCATGTTGTATACGCTTAAGCATCCCGGAAGAATCAGTGCCCAGATCGTGTTCAGCATCTGCAGTCTCTGAATAACCAGATAGGTAGGGATCAGACCGCCGCCGAAGAACATGGTGATCAGGTAAAAAATGGTGATCGGTTTCTTTCCGGAGAAATTGCTTCTGGAAAGTGCATATGATGTCGGAAGCGTTACGATCAGGTTGACCATGACACCGCAGAAGGTGATGATCAGGGAGTTTAAAAAGCCTCTCATAACCTGGTCGTTTTTAAATACTTCTGCGTAGCCCTTCAGGGTAAATCCGATCGGGTGAAGCAGTACTTTACCACTCGATACGGCGCTTGGCGCACTGATGGATGAAATGATAACCCAGTACAGCGGATATGCCACAACAAACAGAACCAGCGTCAGGATAATGAAGCAGGCTGCGTCAAAAACGACGTCCTCTTTGCAGCGTTTTATTTTCTTTTTTGTCACTGCGGTATTTTCTTTACTCATGTTTTTGTTTCCTCCTACCACAGGCTGTTGCCCGAAAGTTTATCAGATATCGTATTGACAATGATCAGCATAACCATGTTTACGATGGTGTTGAACAGACCGATTGCTGAAGAATACGACATATCGTTGTTGATCAGACCGACCTTATAGACGTAGGTGGAAATGATCTCGGATACACTGGCATTCAGGTTGTTCTGCAGAAGGAAGGCTTTTTCAAAGCCGACGGAAAGAATGCTTCCGCAGTTCATAATCAGAAGAATGGTCGCGGTCGGCATGATCAGCGGAAGGTCGATGTGACGGATCAGCTGTAATTTCGTCGCGCCGTCTACCTTTGCCGCTTCATGCAGCTCCGGGCTGATGCCGGCGAGTGCTGCGAAGTAGATAACAGAGCTCCATCCTGTACTCTGCCATACGCCGGTCCACACATAAATGTGTCTCCAGTACGCTTTCTTCGCCATGAAGTTGACCGCCGGAATTCCGATTGCTTCCAGTACGTGGTTGATAACACCGACGGACGGAGACAGGAACAGAATGATCATACCGCACATAACTACGGTAGAAATGAAGTTCGGCGCGTAGGTGACGGTCTGGATCACTTTCCGGTATCTCTTATGGCGGAAGGAGTTCAGCATCAGTGCCAGGATGATCGGAATCGGGAATGATACGACCAGTCCGTACAGACTCAGGATCAACGTGTTCTTGATGGTGGATGCAAAGTATGGAGAGTTGAAGAATCTCTCAAAGTAGTACATGCCTACCCACGGGCTCTTAGTGATTCCGGCCGTCGCATTGAAGCGGCGGAACGCGATCTGTACACCATACATCGGAATGTAGCTGAAGATGAATGTCAGGATCACGCCCGGAACACAGAAAAGCCAAAGCGAGATGTCTCTCTTAAAGGCGCGGATGGTACGGCCTTTTTTCTTTGCTTTTGTTGGTTTCTCTTTCATTTCTCTTTTTCCTCCCTTTTAAAGGTTTCGTGTTTTCCTTGATTGTCGCATTTCCGGTCGTAAACATTTTGAACATTTTGCTTTCGCATCATCCTCGCGTGTTCCTTCTTTTTTGTGCAACTGCTACAATCAAATCTGTGATTTAAGATTTATCCAACACTGTTTTGTTGAATTTATTTTACCTTTTGTTACCTTATTTGTCAACCATTAATTGAACATATATACCAGTTTGTTACTTTTACGCAATTTAAGCAGGCGTTTTTTAGGCACTTTTCCTATATTTCGACGCGTTTTTCGGTTTTTCTGTCCCTTGCGGCCGTGATCCATGTTATCTTTTTTCGTATTTTCGTCCATTTCAAAGAAACAAAAAGGGAGAAAATACGTCGTTTTGTTTCGCAACATATTTTCTCCCTTTGTTCAGTTTTATTACTTTTTATATTATCTTCCGTCAAGCCTTACATTTCAGTTACATTTCCGCTCCACCATTTCTCTGCTCCATCCTCGAGCATCAGCTCATAGTCATGGCAGATCACTTCCGGTTTTCCCGGAATCTGGACAAAGTTCATCTCCTCTTTGGAAAGCTGGAACGAAACTTCTTTTTTCTCACCCGGTGCAAGAGAAATTCTGGTAAAAGCTTTCAGCTCTTTGATTCTCGCTACCACACCGCCGGAACGTTTCCGCACATACAGACACGGAACGGAGGTTCCTGCCATGGCACCGGTGTTCTCTACGGTAAACGAAACGGCAGCACCGTTTTCTTCTTTGTTCACGGAAACATCGCTGCACGCAAACGTCGTGTAGGATTTTCCCTCACCGAACGTATGCAGCGGCTGGCTCGTCATATCGCAGTATGCCGGAACGACGGAGGTACGGTAATTGTAGCACACCGGAATCTGACCGGCGTGGCGCGGCATGGATACCGGGAGACGGCCGGACGGATTCGTGGTTCCGTAGAGCATCTCTGCAACGGCCTTGCCGCCCATCGGACCCGGATAAAACGCATACAGAAGGGCATTCGAAGCATTTTCGATATCCTCGATGCAGTATGCTCTTCCTGCGATCACAACGGTTACCATCGGCTTGCCAAGGCGGGCAAGCTCTGCAACCAGTTCTTCCTGTGCTGCCGGGATGTGAACCTTTGCGGTGTCCATTCCCTCGCCGCAGTCCATCGAACGGCTGCCGGTTCCCTTGGATGCTGCACCGTTTGCATCGAACACAGCTCCGCCGAAACGGGAAGAAGAACCGCCGACAACAGCTACGATCACATCGCTCTTTGCTGCAAGTGCCAGTGCTTTTGCTTTCTCGTCCTCGTCAGCCTCTGAAAATTCACTTCCCATTGCATAGGAAACTTCCACGCCCTCCGGTGCTTCCTGTTTCATGCCCTGAAGGACGGTGACGCACTCGCTTTCCGGAACCGGCGGGGTGTAGTCGCCGAGCATGCAATAACGGTCTGCTGCGTGATAGCCGATCACAGCTACTTTTTTGTACTTCTTAGCAAGCGGCAGCACACTCTCCTCGTTTTTCAGAAGAACAGCGGACTCCCGTGCCAGGGAAAGAGATACTTCCGGGATCCCGGCTTCTTCCGGGGTGAGCATGTTTTCTTCCATATAAGGATGTTCAAACAGACCCTTTTCAAATTTCAGCTTCAGAACTTTGAGAACAGACTCGTCGATCTCGCTCTCATCGAGAAGTCCCTGCTCTACGGCCTCGCCGAGACGGCTGAACGCTTCATCCCAGAGGCTCACATCCACACCGGCTTTTCTCGCTGCAACGCCTGCATGCAGAGTATCACCCTCGGTATTCTTAAGGAAATCTACAGCCAAACCATCTGCCATCACAATGCCGTCAAAGCCCATTTCACCGCGCAGAACATCGCGGAGCAGCCATGCGTTTCTGTGGCAGTACACGCCGTCGATCTCGTTGTATGCCGCCATGATGCCTTCCACGCCTGCTTCACAGCACGCTTTTGCCGATGGAAAATGGATTTCCCGCAGCTCCCGCTCGCCGATTCTTGCAGCACTCGCGTTCACACCTCCGGTTGTCTCGCCCTGTGCGCAGAAGTGTTTTGCCACACTGCCGACACCGGTGGACTGCATACCGGTGACTGCCGCTTTTGCCATGGATGCGGCAAGGCACGGGTCTTCAGAGTAGCACTCCTCACTTCTTCCCCATCTCGGGTCGCGCGCCATATCGAGCGCCGACATCAGCGCCAGATCCACATGACCGCTCTTTAACTGTTTTCCGCATGCCTTGTAGCCTTCGGAAAGAAGTTCCGGGTCGAATGTTGCGCCTGCTGCCAGGTTGACCGGAAGCAGACCGCCGCCGAGCGCCTGATGGCCGTGCGGGCACTCGGTGCTCATCATCATCGGGATGCCGAGGCGGGAATGATCGATCACATATTTCTGTACTATATTATAGGCTTTTGCGGAAAGTTCCAGCACAATGCCGGTCTTCTCATCTTTATCTGCCCACGGATCGGCACGGTACAGGCCGTACAGGACGCCAAGCCCTCCCATGCGCTCTACTTCCTCTTTAAATTCCTCTGTCAGTGTAAACTCCTCACCCTGTCTCTCGTAAATCCGGAATCCGTACAGACGCTGATTTAACTGTCCTACTTTTTCCTGCAGCGTCATTTTTCCGAGCAGGTCTTTTGCGCGCTCTTCCGGGGAAAGGGCCGCATTCTGATATGCTTCCATTGTTTTTGTTTCCTCCTTGTCCTTCTCCTTATTTCAAGTGGCTTTATTGTACCGCATTCTTTTCATTTTGTCCACAGTAAGTTATCTTTCGTTCATTTTTGTTCATTTTAATGTTGAATTTTATTACTTCTGGTGTTATGATACCTTTTGTCGACACGTTTTCCGCGTGTTTTCTAAAAAAGCTTAACAGTAAATATTTGAAAGGGAGATTTTTACTATGAGTACAAACATCACAATTCCGGTTCCGGCAGTCCCGTTCGCACCGCCGGTTTACACCTGCCACCGCGCAAAAAAGCCGTTCGAGTTAGACGGAAACATCAACAAACCATTCTGGGAAGATGCCCCGTATACCGACGAATTTCTCGATATCGAAGGAAGCCACATGCCGCTTCCGCGCTTTGTCACCCGTGCAAAAATGCTCTGGGATGACGAGAACCTTTACGTAGCAGCCGTGCTTGACGGCGATGAAATCTGGGGACACCAGACCGAGCGCGACTCCGTCATTTTCCTCGACAACGATTTTGAAATCTTCGTTGACCCGGATTCTGATACGTACCATTACTATGAGTTCGAAATGAACGTTCTGAACACGGTATGGGATCTGTTTCTTTCCGAGCCATACCGTGACGGCGGAAGCGGCCTCAATGGCTACGACATGCACGGTCTGCGCACCGCTGTTCATGTAGATGGCTCCATCAACGATCCATCCGCAGAAAACAAGTGCTGGAGCGTTGAGGTTGTCATTCCGTTCGCTGCTCTCTATGAGTATCAGAAAGAACGCCGCGCACCGAAAAACGGAGAATTCTACCGTATGAACTTCTCCCGTGTTCAGTGGAAAGTGGACATCAAGGACAACACTTATGTAAAACGTACCAATGAAGCCGGAAACGTTCTCCCGGAGGACAACTGGGTATGGGCTCCGACCGGTGTCATCAACATTCATTACCCGGAACTCTGGTCTTTCGTTTTCTTCTCTGACGACCGCGACGACGCACCGTGTGACATCACGATTCCGGAGGACGAATACCGCAAATGGGAACTCCGCAAGCTGTATTACGCAGAAAACATTCTGTTTGAGACAACCGGTTCCTACAGCGACAGTCTTACCGTCTTACAGGAGACCCTTGCCGCTTACGCTCCAAATGACTTCAACAAAACCGTCAAAGCTCTTGACTACACCATTGAGACCACAAGCCACTCTTACCTGATCACCTGCCCGAGTGCCGACGGAGCACATTTACTCCTTCTGTCTTCCAATGGAAAGGTTGAAAAAGTTACACGTTAAGTGTATAATATGTGTTAGCACTCAAAATTTGTAACAGGATCGGTTTAAACTATGAAAAAAGTAACGTTACAGGAAATCGCGAACTCCCTGGGCATCTCCCGGACTACGGTCTGGAAGGTGTTCAGCGGACACGAAGGCGTCTCCGATTCCCTGCGCACCAAGGTCATCGCCAAAGCCCAGGAACTCGGCTATGCCATCCCGGAGGATTTTCAGTATCCGCAGAGCGCAGAGGAGACCACGCCGGTCAACATTGCAGTTGCCGTCTGCAGACCGGAAACCTCACTTTTCTGGATGACCATCATCCACCAAATTGCAAAAGTATTTTCGACACACAATGTCAATCTCGTTTACACGTATCTTCCGACTTCGGCGGATAAAACGTATTTTCTCCCGCCGACTCTTACAAACGGAAATGTTCACGGCATCATCGTTCTGAATGTGTACAACGAGCGTCTTCTGCGCCTGCTCGCAGAGACACAGATTCCGAAAGTGTTCCTGGACACTTCCTCTCTTGTTGCCCCGGATGAGCTGAACGGCGACCTGCTTCTCATGGAGAGCCGCACCAGTGTCCGCCGCATCACCTGCCATCTGCTCGAGCAGGGACGCACCCTTCCGGGCTTCATCGGTGATATCAGCTACGCACAGTCCAACCGCGAACGATATGAAGGTTTCTGCCAGGCTCTGGCGGATGCCGGTAAAAAGGTGGATTCTTCTCTCTGCCTGACGACACCGCTCGGCATCGATACGTACCGTGAAGAAATCGATACCTTCCTTTCTTCCCTGTCCCGCATGCCGGACGCTTTCGTCTGCGCCAGCGACTACGTTGCCTGCATTCTGATGCAGCTTCTCGAAAAACGGGGCTTACGCGTACCGGAGGACGTTGCAGTATCCGGCTTCGACAACAATACAGAGGATCTTCTGGCAGAACATCTGACGACCGTTCAGGTCTTCAACGAAGAACTCGGCGCACGTCTGGCACTCCAGATTCTGTACCGGATCAAATATCCGAACACGCCGCATGAAATTACGTATCTCGGCACCAACGTGCTGTACCGCGATTCCACCGGTGACTGATTTTATTTTTCATCTGTTTTCAAAAAAGACACCGTCTTCCCTTCCGGGACACGGTGTCTTTTTCTGTTGCTCGGCATATCAACAATTGGTCCAGTGGACCAATTGTGATTTCTATATTTTATTTCTGTTTTCTTACTTCGCGGTGCGGATGCGGATCGTACGGATCTCATACGGCTTGATCGTAAGCTCAATCTCGTTCTCCTTCACACCAAGCGCGCCCTCGATCGGGTTCTCGAGAAGGTCGGTCTCCTCAGCGGATGCAATTGCCTCTGCGCAGTGCAGGGTCACTTTCGTTCTTGCATTCTCCACCTCGTACAGACGAACGATTACGCCGTCGCCGTCCTCTGCCTTCTTCACAGTCTCAAGCACTACGTCGCGTTTGTCTACAGACAGGAATTCCATGCGGTCTTTCTCTGCTGCACCTGCAACTGCTTTTGCCGGTACGTTCAGGTTCAGAGCTTCCTGCTCGGTGCCTGCCTCACGCCATGTTCCTGCGTGCGGATACAGAGAGTAAGTAAAGAAATGCTCTTCCTGGTCTGCGGTCAGGTTCGGCTCAGTTCCGGATTTGATCAGAGTCTGCGTCATCACACGGTTCTTCATGGAATAGCCGTACTTGCAGTCGTTCATCAGGCTGACGCCGTAGCTTCCCTCTGAGATATCAGCCCATTTGTGGCCGCATACTTCGAATCTTGCCTGATCCCAGCTTGTGTTGGTGTGCAGTTTTCTTGTCACATTACCGAACTGGATATCGAAAGTTGCCTCGTCGCTGTGAACGTCTACCGGGAAGTGAACTTTCAGTACATGCTCGGCGAACTTCCAGTCAACGTAGGTTTCGAAGTCGATTCTGCGGTCTTTTGCATAGAAATGGATCTGCTGGCGGATGACGGTGTCCATCACTTCGCGCTCAATTTCCAGTGTTGCGCGGACCGGACCGTTTTCTGTCCACTCCATGCGGCGTACACCCTCCACCTTCCAGGATTTCTCGGTATGGAAGATATCCAGGTTCCATGCGCTGTACTGCAGAGGTTTGTCCTCATAGATACGCAGCTCGTTGCCGGTTGTTCCGCTCTGAAGCACTTCGCGGTCATTCTCTTTATCAAACAAGGAAGTGAATTCACCGTTTGCATCGATCTGGATCGTGTAGAACGGAGTCTCAAGGGTATAGCCCTCTCCAGCTTCTGTTACAGCAAATGGCGTTTCCGCAGCGGCTCCGCTCGTCGGGCGCAGAACCTGATATCCTTTGGACGGCAGGTTTTCTGCATAGACAATGGCTCCGTCTTTCGTCTGCTGTACCGGATATACGGTGGTTCCGTCGGTCATGGCTTCTGCCGCGGTCTCACCGAGTACAACAACGTCGTTTCTTCTGTGGCCGAGAGTGTTCCATACGGTCACGCTCTCGTCTTTTGTTCCGCAGAGTGCTTCCATGCGCTCGCCGATCAGTTTTGCTGATGTCTCCGCAATCTCTGCATATTCTTTCTTCGTCTGCTCATATACCTCATGGATCGAGGAGCCCGGCAGAATATCGTGGAACTGGTTGGTCAGGATCATCTCCCACATGCGGTTCAGTTCTTCGGTCGGGTATGCTTTTCCGGCGTTTTCGGCCAGAACGGACAGAAGCTCTAATTCCATCATCGCGTACTCGCTCTTACGGTTGCCGCGTTTGTTGCGTGCCATCGAGGTGTATGTTCCGCGGTGGAACTCAAAATACAGTTCGCCGATCCAGGTTGGGAGGCGTTTGCTGTCTTTTACCTTCTCATGCAGCTCGTCGAAATACGTTCTCGCAAATGCCTGGCGTACTTTCGGCACACCTTTGATGCCTTTTTCCATACGTTTGGATGTCTCCAGCATTCTTCTGGTCGGGCCGCCGCCGCCGTCTCCGTAGCCGTAGCTGATCAGGATATCGTTGTTGATGTCCTTGTTCTGGTAGCGGTCCCATCCGCCCATGATGGCATCCGGGTGCAGCATTCCGTTGTATGTGGTAAAGAAGCTCGTCTCCGGCTGTCCGACGCCGAGCGTTGTGATCATATGAGTGAATACTTCACTTCCGTCGATGCCTTCCCAGTTCATCGTATCGTACGGCACTTTGTTGAACTCGTTCCATGCCAGTTTGGTCGTCATGAAGTAGTCAATTCCGCATTTTTTCAGAATCTGCGGCATCGCTGCGCTGTATCCGAAGACATCCGGCAGCCACAGGATCTTGTTGTCCACGCCAAACTCTTCTTTGAAAAAGCGTTTTCCGAACAGGAACTGGCGCACGAGGGACTCTCCTGAAGTCAGGTTGCAGTCTGCCTCAACCCACATGCCGCCTTCCGGCTCCCAGCGTCCTTCTTTGACTCTCTGGCGGATTTTCTCGTACACTTCCGGGTGTCTTTCTTTGACAAAGCTGTAGAGCTTCGGCTGGCTCGACATGAAGTGATAGTTCGGATACTCCTCCATCAGTTTTAATACCG
This sequence comes from Fusicatenibacter saccharivorans, assembly GCF_027667425.1. NCBI lineage: Bacteria > Bacillati > Bacillota > Clostridia > Lachnospirales > Lachnospiraceae > Fusicatenibacter > Fusicatenibacter saccharivorans. The sequence continues at coordinate 34,249 of NZ_JAQEGR010000013.1, read as the reverse complement.
TTGCAAAGCTTCGGCAGGATTTCTGGCGAACCTGGTCAATCGTCCACAGCCATGCCACATCAATGTGGGTGTGGCCGATGCACGTTGCCACAACTTCGTCCCAGCCGCCCATTTTTTCATAGATCTCTTCCTGGATGCATTTTTCTGCCTCTTCGATGGAAGCGTAGAACTCTTTACTGTACGGCTTGCGCAGGTCCAGCAGATTGATCGTGTTGGTCAGTGCGGTTTCGAGATCCAGACGCGTTTTATTATCCTCGTCCATACGGTTCAGGCCCTGCATCGGAACGATAAGGTCGTAATAGATCTCCTCGATTTTCGCATCATGCTCCTCAAGGTCTGCCAGCAGACGGAACTCGCTGTGCAGCGTTCCGGTGTAGGACTGCAGGTCAAGCTGGATTTTTTCACCGGCCTTTGCGTTTTCTCTTACAAGTACTTCGCGGTGGTTGATATCCATACCCTGGATCACTTCGCCGTTTGCAAACAGCAGGAACTGCGGGTTTCTTCCGTCATCCCAGTCGTCCAGTCCTGCATGGACTCTCATCCAGAGATTTTTTCCATCGAAACTCTCCGGAATGGTGATGGTGGTGCGGAACCAGTAATGTTTGTCCGGTCCGTACCAGCGGTCATTGACCGTATCAAACGATGTCCACGGCTCTTTTGATGCATCGGCCTCTGCCGGTGTGATATAGCATCCGTTTTTCACCTGCATATCGGTGATTTTGATTTTCTGTGAAATCGAAAGTCTTGCCAGTTCCTGGCAGATCACGTTCACACGCTCTTTTACAAATTTCATAGTGCCTCCTTATGCTTTCCATGGGGTCATTTTTAAAAAGAAAGTCCGCCGGACCTGCAGGCTTCTTTCACCCGTAAGCCCGGCGGACTTGTCGCTTTTTAAGTTATCTTATAAATCAAAGGCTATTCTCTTTCACATAGTTCAGCAGCTCATCTACGGTTGTGAATGCCATACCGGTTACAGTATCTGCGCATCCGTAGTAGATAGTGATTCTTCCGGTTGCTGCATCGCTTAAGGTTGCGCACGGGAATACTACGTTCGGAACATCACCCATGCACTCGTACTGGGTGATCGGAGCCATAATATAGTCTTTCGTTCTGTATTTTACTTTCCACGGCTCGTCGATATCAAGCAGTGCGCATCCCATACGATATACGTATCCGTTGCAGGTTGTGATAACGCCGTGGTAGATCAGCAGCCATCCCTCATCTGTTTCGATCGGAACCGGGCCGGCACCGATCTTGGTGCACTGCCATGCAGACTCATCGCCGCGGACCGGGCTCATCATGTGACGGTGTCTTCCCCAGAATTCCATATCTTTACTCTGGCTGACAAAGATATCGCCGAACGGTGTATGGCCGTTGTCGCTTGGACGGCTCATCATCATGTAGTAGCCGTTGATCTTTCTCGGGAACAGCACGCCGTTACGGTTGAATGGAAGGAATGCGTTCTCAAGCTGAACGAATTTCTTGAAGTCATAGGTGTAAGCAACACCGATGGTCGGGCCGTGATAGCCGTTGCACCAGGTTACATAGTATTTGTCGTCGATTTTGCAGACACGCGGGTCATAACGGTACTCTCTTGTCAGAATCTCCTCGTCAGCGCCCTCAAATTTGATCGGTTCATCCTCGATCTCCCAGTGGATACCGTCTTTACTTCTTCCAACGAAGATGTCCATGCTGATGGAACGGCTGTCGCAGCGGAATACACCTACGTATCCGTCCTCGAACGGTACGACTGCGCTGTTGAAGATACTGTTGGAACGTTTCTGCTCGTAACGGCCGATGATCGGGTTCTGATCATAGCGCCATACCGGCATGTGCTCTCCTGCTGGTTTTTCCTGCCAAGGCATATCCGGCAGATTGTTTCCGATGATTTTACTCATGATTGTTTCCCTCTGTGAAAATTATTTTTTTCTTTCTCTCTTGTCACGCCATACGGACATTTTTGATCTTTCGATCCGATACTTCTATCTTCGTCCATTTCTGCGCAAAAGTCAAGTGTTTTTGTTCACTTTTATGTAAATTTTCGTTTTCTTTGTTACTTTTTATCGTTCATTTATTCTCTTTTTCTGTTCATTTTGTTTACAAACAGATTTTTTTATTTTTCGTACGGTTTTCTTCCCCGCAGAATATCGGCATACCAGAATACAATTTCCGCAATGTGGTGCAGATCGCCTTCTTTGCTGATGCTTCTCCAGGACGCTTTATACTTCATAAACCAGGTTTCCAGCCGTCCCGCAAGTGCCGCGCAGGCTGCCTCATCTTTTTCTTTTCCAAGCTCGATATCACACAGTCTCGCACCCGTCTCATTCCAGATGTCAATCGCTTCCATCGTGAGTTCCAGCACCGGAACCATTGGACGGCAGGATTCTTCCAGAGCACCGGCTGTCTTTTTCAGTTCTTTTTTCAGAGCCGCAATTGTTTCCTTTGCAGCTGCACGCTTCGCCTCATCCTGGATTCTCGCGTCAAACAGCGCATTCCGGTTGTTCGGATGACCGAGCACTTTTTCCTCGTAAACGACGTTGGCATCCCACCAGTCAAAGATGGAGCATTCTGCCGTTTTTGCCATATAGGAAACGAATTTTCCGCTCCGGTCGCCGTAGGCCAGACGGGAAATCTGTTCATTCAGCTCCTCAAAGCTGTCGGTATCGTCTCCCCAGGAGAAGACGGCTCCATAGATCATGCCAGGAAGGGAAAAGTCCGGCTGATTGATGTGGCCGCAGTCACCCCAGTCTGTGTTCAGAACACCTTCCGCATGGTATTTTCTCGCATAGCCGCACATCCGTGCGATATTTTTGTAGCTGTTCTCCACCAGGTTCATCCACTGGTTCCAGCCGCCGACCCCAGGACAGAGATACTGTCTTGCACCAGCTTCCGCCATCACTTTTGCCTCATGCTCTCTCTGCTCGGCTGCATAGCCCCAGGTCAGGCAGACGGTTTCCTCTGGCAGCTCTTTGATCAGCTCCGGCTGTGCGCAGATGATATCGCCCCAGAACATCGGCTTTTTGCCTTTTGCCACGAGAAACTCGCAGAGCTCTTTTACATAGTCGATATACAGGCGGTGAACGCCTTTCTCGTCTGCCAGCGGTTTCGATTTTCCTTTTCCAAGGTCGAACGTTTCGTCCGCGCAGATGTTGAATTTATCCGTGGCAAAAAGCGCCATGTACTCCTCGATCATGGCCTTGATCAGCTCGATCGCTCTGCCGCCGGAGACATCCACCGTGTGATGCTGCATCCGGTCCCAGAAGGAAAACGGCTCTTTCCAGCTGTCTGGGAATTCACAGAGGTCGCCATAGCTCTTTGTGGAGAGCAGCATGTACAGATGGCCGAACGTTGCGATCGACGGCACCAATTCGATATGAAGCTTTGCGCAGTACGCATCCAGCTCGCGGATTTCCTCTGCCGTAAGCGGCGTCTCATCGCGCCACATCTCGGAAAGTCCGGAGAACAGATACGTGTGCTCCACATAGAGCTGCAGCTGGTTCAGCTTGTAGTACGCCATGCGGTCTGCCACCTGTTTTAAATAGGAAAGTGTCAGCACACGGCCTCTCGTCTCATCGAGATAATAGCCGCGCACCGGCAGATCCGGCTCATCCTCGATCCGCACGGCAGGAAGCAGTGCACCGTATTCGTGCATCATCTGGCACAGCGTCTGCACACCGTAGAGCACGCCGGCTCCGTCTCCGCCCTGGATGCGGATTTCCTCCTCTGTCACCTGCAGCACATACTGCTGGCTTTTCCTTGTCTCATCCAGTTCCAGCACAATCGCGCCGGTCTCTTTTCTTCCCGGAACGCCGTATCCGATATCGTACTGCATTCCGGTTTCCTTTTTGATTCCCTTCTGCAGCACTTTCGCATACGTATCCCCATTTCCCAGCAGTCTGCCATCCAGTACAATTCTGCCGTCATAGCAGAGTGCATGTTCCCCCGTCAGGAGTTTTACCTCTTTTGGTTTTGGTAAAAATTTCATTTTCCTTCTCCTCTTGTTTTTTGTTTTCTTTGTAACCATAGAACTTTCACTGAACGTTAAGTAACATTTTGAAACCACTTTTCTCTTCTCCCCCATCCTACCATATTTTTTCCACATATTCCACAATAATTTGTAATTTTCTTCAATTTTTTTCAAAATTTCTTCCTGTTCTGCTCTTTTATATGTAAAGTAACTTTTGTTTCCCATTTTCATTCCGGAACAAAATCTGTTTTTTCGGATGAATGCGATCATCGGCTTTACCGCTCTGGCTGCCGCCCACGTCAATCAGCCGGACCAGGTGCAGGAATACCTGAACAAGATTTCCACCTCCGGCCAGCACCTTTTTCCGCCTGAACCAGATTCTGCTGAATCTGCTGAGCAATGCCACGAAATTCACACAGAACGGCAGCACCATCATTGTCCGTATTATTCAGAAACCGTACTATAAAAAAGGGTATGCGCTCTACGAATTCCACGTCCGCGACAACGGCATCGGCATAAGCCGGGAATTCCAGGAGCACCTCTTTGAATCGTTTACACGCGAGGAGACTTCTACGGTCAGCGGCATTCAGGGTACGGGACTTGGCATGGCGATCAACGTCAGCCATATGGTACAGGAAATCGCGATGGAGCTCCTTTCGAACGCCGGATTTTCCGTCAGCCTTGCAGACGACGGCGATGTTGCCGTTGAGACGCTCCGCACCGCAGCGCCGGATCAGTTCGATCTGGTGCTGATGGATATTCAGATGCCGAAACTCGACGGATACTCTGCAACGCGCCAGATCCGCACGCCGGACGGCGCCATTGCCAAAGTGCTTGGCTGATTCCCCTTTCTTATCTGCCGGAACCGTGAATTTTCTCTTACTCGAAAAAGAGGAGAAAAAGTTCACGGTTCCGGCAGATTTTTTCTTGCATTCTTTCGGGGAAGTGTGCTAGAGTGAAGATATCATATTTTATAAGAGGTGCTTATTTTGGATATTAATTACGAGTTATATAAGGTTTTCTATTACGTTGCCACCACACTCAGTTTTTCCGAGGCCTCCAAGCTGCTTTTTATCTCGCAGTCGGCGGTCAGCCAGTCGATCAAGGTTCTGGAGAAAAAGCTTGGAATCACGCTCTTTATCCGCAGTACAAAGCGCGTGCAGTTAACGCCGGAGGGAGAAACGCTGCTGCGCCACGTAGAGCCTGCGATCAACCTGATTGCGCGCGGTGAAGCACAGATTATGGAAGCGGGAACGCTTGGCGGCGGCCAGCTCCGCATCGGCGCGAGCGACACAATCTGCCGCTATTTCCTTGTTCCGTACCTGAACCGTTTCCACCGCTCCTTTCCGAATGTCCACATCAAGGTGACAAACCAGACTTCGACCCAGTGTGTCGATCTGCTGGAATCCGGCCAGGTGGATTTCATCGTGACCAATTATCCAAACTCGCATCTTTCCAGCCGTCTTCACACGATTCCGATTCATTCGTTCCACGATATCTTCATCGCGAACGGCGAATATTACCCGGAACTGGAAAACAGGCCGGTTCACTTAAAAGAGCTGCTGCAGTACCCGATTCTGATGCTCGACCGCAAGAGTACGACGAGTGAGTTCCTGCACAGCCAGTTTCAGCGGTTCCAGCTCGACCTCGTGCCGGAAATTGAGCTTGGCAGCAACGATCTTCTGATCGACCTGGCGAGTATCGGCCTTGGCATCGCGTTTGTGCCGGACTACTGCCTTGTAAAAGAGACGGCGGCCTTCCAGCTCGACCTCGTGGAGGAGCTTCCGCCGCGCCAGCTTGTCGTTGCCCACAGCTCCCATCTGCCGATCCCGCAGGCGGCAAAAGAGTTCATGAGCATGCTGGAAAAAGGCGCCGAATAACTTTTTCCGATCTATACGTCAAAAGAGGCAGGATCCTCAAGAAATTTTTCTGGATCCCTGCCTCTTTTTCTGTTTTTATGATCCGTTCTGGATTTACTGCTCGCTGCCGTCTTTCTGCACCGGTTCGGATGCTTCCGCTTTTTCCGGGCTTTCTGCATCCGCTGCTGCCTTTCCGGCTTCTGCTTTCAGATACTCTTTGAGCTCTTCCGGGCTGGAGATCTGAATGTTGCGGTTTACTTTTGCATCGTATGTATCGGCTCTCATGATTTCGGAGAGATCGACACCGGTCGCCTCTTTCATCGACTCAAACAGCTTTGCCATCACCACCGGCACATTGCCCGCTACGGAGCCGATGCCGTTGTCTTCGCTTCCGCCGCCGATGATCGTAATCTTGTCGATCTGGCTGAGCGGCTCTGCGATCTTTCCGGCGATCTCCGGCAGAACCTTGATCATCATCTCTGCCATTGCGGCTTTGTTGTAGCGCTGGTAAGCCTCAGCTTTCTTCTCCATACCTTCGGCCTCTGCAAGTGCCTGGGCACGGATGGATGCGGCTTCCGCCTCACCTTTTGCCTTGATACCGAGTGCTTCCTGCTCCATCGCATAGCGCTGGGCTTCTGCCTGGGCTTTCTTTGCCTCCGCCTCGCGGATTTTTTCGAACTGGTCTGCCTCTGCGTCTTTCTGACGGCGGTACAAATCTGCCTCTGCCTGCTGCTGTTTTGCGTAACGCTCGGCCTCGGCTTTCTTCTTGACTTCTGCCTCGAGGGATTTCTCGGTTACTTCTACTTCTCTGGCACGGAGCTCAACCTCGCGCTCCTGACGGGCGATGTTCGCATTCGCGGAAGTGATTTCCAGCTCTTTTCTCTGCTGCTCTTCCTGAATCTTGTACGCTGCATCTGCCTCTGCCTTTTTGATATCGGACTCTTTTTTCAGCTCTGCCGACTTGATTGCCAGATCGTTGTTTTTCTTTGCGATCTCAGTCTCGGCAAGAACGCGCTCATCGTTCGCCTCTTTATTTGCACGCGCCTGGGCAATTTTGATTTCTTTCTCGGAATTGGCACGGGCGATCGCCGCGGATTTCTTGATTTTTACGATATTGTCGATACCGAGGTTTTCAATGACCTGATTGGAATCAACGAAATTCTGTACGTTGAAGCTGATGATGTCAAGTCCCATCGCAGCCAGGTCCGGTTCTGCATTTTCTTTGACCAGCTCCGCAAACTTCTGACGGTCGGAAACCATCTCTTCCAGACGCATCTTTCCAACGATCTCACGCATGTTTCCTTCAAGGACTTCTCTTGCAACCTTGGCAATATATTCGCTGTCGCGGTTCAGGAAGTTCTGGGATGCTTTCTGGAGCTTCTGCGGTTCGTCCCCGACTTTGATGTTGACGGCTGCATCCACCTGAATATTGATGTAGTCAGCGGTCGGCACGGCGTCGCTCGTCTTCACATCAATCGCTACCAGCTTCAGACTCAGCTTGTCCAGCCGCTCAAAGAATGGGAGCTTGATGCCGGCTTTACCGATCAGGATCCGCTGGCCTTTTTGGAAACCGGAAATAATAAATGCGGTATCCGGCGGCGCCTTCACATAACCGCTCGCCAGAATGGCAAGAATGATCACCACAACGGCGATCACGGCAATCATGGTTGCATGTTCGAATACAAATTCCATCTTGTTTCCTCCCTTTTTTCTGCGGATGCTTTTCGCTCCGCGTTCTGCTTTTGTGTCTGTGTTATTTTCACTATAGCATTTTTTGCGGGATAGATACAACTGCATTATTATTACGATTTTGTAAGATTTCTGTTCGGGCAAAAACAATCCGCTGGAGCAGATTCTGATATGCCTTGCAACAAAAAAACGAAGGAGCTTCTTTTTACAGAAACTTCTTCGCCTTTCCTTTTTTTCACTGATCCTGCTCTTATGCTCTTTCGACAATCTTCTCCAGCGCTTTTGTGATCGCTGCTTTCAGCTCCGTCTGATCTGCCGGTGTCTTGACGGCCAGCTGACGGATCAGTGCTGTTACGTGATCGTCTCCAACCTCACCAAGGCTCGTAACGGCCGCGATTTTTACGTCTACATCGTCTACTTCCAGAAGAGAAGTCAGAATATTAACAGAACCATCATTTCTCGAAGCTGCACAGGCTTTTGCAAGCGCTACCTGCGTTGTCTTGTCCGAATCCAGATACTGTTTTCTTAATTTGTCCCATTTTCCTTTTTCCACCATTTTTTTCAGCTTGTCTTCCGATGCCTCTTTTGAACCAAACATTGTAAATCCTTCTTTCTTTTTGCTCTTATTTTTGGTGGATGCAGCAACTGCCGCGGCGAATCAAAAAGGTTCGTAGTGTTTTTGCTGTCGTCCCTGTCATGTCCGCCACATTGTAACCATGCTCTCGTCCATAACAGAAATTATACTCCTTTTCTTCTGGTTTTTGAACAGAAATACTATAAAGTTTTTATAAAAATTGTTACTTTTTCACATTTTTTTCTTGTTGTTCTGCTTTTTATTTCAGATATCCCGTATATTCCGCCGTATGCAGCAGTTTATTGGCGTTTTCCACGCGCTCTTTGGTCGGCGGATTGATGCCTTCGAGTTTGTATGGGATTCCTAAGGTTTCCCATTTGAATACGCCGAGGGTGTGGTATGGGAGAACCTCTACGCGCTGTACGTTGTGCAGGCTGTGTAAAAACTCATCGAGGCGAATCAGATATTTGTCGTAGTCGCTGCGTTCCGGGACGAGGACGTGGCGGATCCAGACTGGTTTGCCGATCTCGTCAAGGTAGCGCGCCAGGTCGAGGATGTTCTCGTTGGTGCAGCCGGTCAGCTCTCTGTGCGCCTTGTCGTCAATCAACTTGATATCGAGCAGCAGCAGGTCGGTGTATTTCATCAACTCATTAAATTTGCTGAAATACGGCTCCTCTCTTGTGAACGGATTTCCACTGGTATCCAGCGTTGTGTGAACGCCGTTCTTTTTTGCCTTGCGGAACAGCTCGATCAGGAAGTCGATCTGCAGCAGCGGTTCTCCGCCGCTTACAGTAATGCCGCCCTTTTCGCCCCAGTAATTTTTGTAGCGGAGCGCCTTTTTCAGCACCTCATCTGCGGTCTGCCAGTCGGCATCTTTCATCGTCCAGGTATCCGGGTTGTGGCAGAACTGGCAGCGCATGTTGCAGCCCTTCACGAAAATCACGTAGCGTACGCCAGGTCCGTCGACGGATCCGAAGCTCTCGATCGAATGGATCGCGCCCTTTACCGGGCCATTGTTATTCTGATTCATTTCACTCATATTTTTTCCTCTTCTTTCCAACTTACTATCTTTCTATTTTTCTGTATTTTCCGGTCAAATTTCAGGGTTCTGCTTGATTATACGGAAATCCGCGGTTCTTTTCAAGGCTTTTCCATGTACAAAATCGAACACATGGCAGGATAAAAATTTGGTTTGCTATATTGCATTATGATATAGTGTGTGTTATGATCTACTCAACAAGGAGGTGTTCATATGAATCCACAACTCAAAAAGGGCGTCCTAGAGCTCTGTGTCCTCTCCCAGCTGACAAAAGAGGACAAATACGGCTATGAGCTGACAGACGCCATTTCCCGCGAAATGTCCATCGCCGCAGGAACGCTCTATATGATTTTAAAACGACTCAAGGAAGCCGGTTACGTGGAAACGTATCTACAGGAATCCGCATCCGGCCCTGCCCGGAAATATTACCATCTGACTGAAGCAGGAACAGCTTATCAGCAGGAGAAAAAACAGGAATGGCTGGATTTCACCCAGCAGATCAACCGACTGATTTCAGATGAAACGATCTGACGATAGAAAGGAAAATCATGATGAATACAACGTATGAAACTTATATGAATGCATTGAAACAGGGCCTTGCATCCTTTGATTCTGCCGCCGCAGAGGAAATTTTAAACGATTTCGAATCCCATTTCGCCGACGCCCGCAGCCAGGGTCTCTCCGATGAGGAAATCTGTGCGGAACTCGGCAATGTCGACGATGTCCTCGAATTTTTCCGTCAGGAATATGCCACAACGGAGCAGCCTGTTGCAAACGTGCTGCCACAGGAGAAAACCCACTCCAATTCTGAAGAAACACATCCGAACTACCCGTACGCCCCTTCCACCGCCATCACCGCTATGGAAATCTCCCTGCGGAACGCTTCTGCCGACTTTGCTCCGGGCACTTCCGCTTCGGTTGAGTTTGACTTTTCCGGCGACTTCGATCCGGACCGCTTCGAAGCAGGCATTGAGGGCAATACGTTCTGTCTGCGAGAGAAAAAGCTCATCCCTTCCGTATTCTGGAAACATCTTTTCTGCAATAATCACCAGAAAGAGGTGTTCTCCTTCCAGGTGCCGTCCACCGTACAGAAGCTGACGCTCCGCTCTTTGAACGGCGCGACCGGGCTTGATACCCTCTCCCTTACTACGCTCGAAATTTCCGCCACAAACGGCAAAATCACCGGCGATTCCCTTTCCGCATCCAGCTGCCGCATACAGGCTGCGAACGGAAAGATCGTCCTGACCCGTCTGCGCACAGACAGCCTCGATGTTTCCGCCACAAACGGCAGACTTGAAATCACCGGCGACTGCTCCCGCGCAGCTTTAAACGGTGTCAACGGCAAAGTCCTCTTCGAGGGAACCTGTTCCGAGTCCCTGACAGCAAAATCCGTCAACGGTTCCGTGAAACTCCATCTCCCGCACGACCTTGCCGATGCGTCCATTCATGCATCCACGACAACCGGAAAAATCCGCCTCGTCTCCAATGGAAGAACGGAATCCTACACAAAAACATTCACCCGCTCCGGTATTTCTGCCTTCACCATTCAGGCAAGTACCGTCAACGGAAATGTCCTGCTCTCTGACTTGCCGGCAGAAAACTGACAAAAAAGAATGGACTGGATAAAATGTTTTTCTTTAGTCGACTGATATGTAAGAAGAACACTGACTACAAAATCAGTGTCCTTCTTTCTTCCTTTACATATATTTCATAATAGTCGGCAATAATACATTCATATCTATTGGTTTTGCAACATGATCATTCATGCCACTTGCCAAAGCCATCTTCTTATCTTCTTCAAACGCATTTGCTGTCATTGCAACAATTGGAATCTGCGATTTGTTACCGTCTTTCAGTTCTCGAATTCTCCTGGATGCTTCATATCCGTTCATAATCGGCATCTGAATATCCATCAGAATCAGACTGTAGTAATTTTGCTTTGCTTTGTTAAACATATCAATACATGCAACGCCGTTCTCCGCTCTTTCTATCATGATTCCCTCTTCCGTCAAAAGTTCCGTTGCAATTTCTGCATTCAAGTCATTATCTTCTACCAAAAGAACCCTTTTTCCTTCCAGTTTTTTGATATTCAACTGACCGTCTGCATGTTTCGGATTCCTTTCTTCCGCATTTGCTATTTTTAATGGAAGCGTGATTGTAAAAGTAGAACCTGCTCCCGGTTTGCTCTGAACTGTGATCTTGCCATCCATTAAATCCACCAGTTTCTTCACGATTCCCATGCCAAGTCCGCTACCTTCTATTCCGCTGTCTGACGAAGATCGTTCCTGTGAAAATGATTCAAAAATATGTTTTTGGAATTCTTCTGACATTCCGATTCCGTTGTCTGCTATGATAAGCTCTAATACACTCCAACCTTCTTTTTCGCCGGGATATTGGTTCAATGTACAGCTTATGTTACCGCCTTCACCCGTGTATTTCACAGCATTACTCAAAATGTTAATCGTAATTTCAGATGATCTTGCATCATCCATATACAGGTATGGATATCGAATGTTCTTATTGACTTTCAGTGTTTGATGTTTTTCTTCTATCGGTTTCCTAAACATATCAATACATAAATCAAAGTTTTTAGAAACATCTGTTATTGTTTCATCCAGCGTTGCCTGGTTGTTTTCGATTCGTGCTAATTCAAGAATGTTATCAATCAAATGCAGCATTTTCTTTCCGCACAATAATATTTTTTCAAAGTAATCCTCTAATATAGTTGGCTCCTTTAAATGTTTCTCTCCCAATTCTGCATATCCAATGATTGCATTCATAGGGGTACGAATATCATGAGACATATTAAATAGAAATGTTGATTTTGCTTTATTAGCTGAATCGGCCAGTCTTGCAGCTTCCTGCAACAGTTTTTGCTGTTTCTGCTCATTTTCTTTTTGCTTCTTATATACAGAATATCCACAGGTACATAATATTACCAAAATACACGCTGTAATGCATCCCAGTACAATACTTAACTTATTCGTCTTCTCAACCATTCCATATGCTTTCTGCATATCCATTTCTATGCAGAAAGCACCTATCACTTCATTAGATTCATCTTCCGCTGTCACAGGATAACAGGCTGTAAAAATAGGTCCCCATGTTGTATCAACAATATCCTGAGAATATACTGTTTTTCCAGAAAGTGCTTTTTCTATATAAGGAACCATCTCCTTTTCAATCGGATCTCCTGGATGTCTGACGTCACCAGCCGATGGATCCAGTCCGTCTACAACGTAAATCAATCTACCGTCTTCATTTCTGGTTGCTGTGTAAATATATCTCGTAGAATTCAGCGTTCTGATTTCATTCATATATGTCGACATATTCTTGAATAGTTCTGTATTCTCATCAGCTTTACTTTTTATTTCATTAAAATCTTTTCGTCCCAGTCTGTCATTTACCAGCTTATGAACCGCATCTGCACTGGAAATATCTCGTTCAATTTCTGTTTTCAGAGCAGTTTTGGTATATGCTTGTTGTAAAATAAAAGTATATGCGACAACAGCCAAAATCACCATTGCCAGAAGGAATACCAACCGTCCCTCAAAAATTTTCCAATGATTTACCGGATTTTGATCTTTTCTTTTTTGTTTTATATAGTTATTTTTCATCATCGTATTTCACATGCCTTTTATCTAATTTTAATTTAATACAAAAACGTCTCAACTCTTCACGTATTTTACAAACATGGGTTACATTTCCAGACTCATCCCTTTTTTTACAGTAAAAAGCATTCTGTGCCAACTGCCATCACACATACGGTATTCTGTGGAAATGCATTCTTCCGCCTTCAATCTTGCTGAAAGTGTAGAGATATCCAGAAATGGACGGATCAGCGAGCGGTATTCAGATGCAGCCATTGTATCACAAAACTGATACAGTTTCTGTTCTGTCATAACCAAATCCTCTCTCTATGTTTCCTGTCTGCTTATCCCATGCACCTAGAAGGCTCCTGATTGCTGCGGTTGCCTCATAATCATTCATGACAGGCATTTTGCTTTCTCAACTCTTCGCTTATGGTCTGCTTAATTTTTTCATCATCCAACGGCTTTGCAAGATGTGCGTTCATTCCTGCTTCCATACACCTTTCGGCATCTTCCCTGAATGCGTTTGCAGTCATAGCAATGATAGGGATAGTTTTTGCATCTTGCCGCTCCAGAGCTCTTATTGTTCTTGCAGCTGTAAGACCATCCATCACCGGCATCATAACATCCATCAAAATAACATCATACGTTCCCGGTGCGGAAGCTTCAAAGTGCTGAACAGCTTCTAACCCATTGTTCACTGTTTCTACTTTAGCACCATTTTCCGTCAGCATGAATTCTGCTATTTCCGCATTCAGCTCATTATCTTCAACCAGCAATATCCTGATATCTGATATATCTGCATCAAAATCTTCTTTTTCTTCTGACCGTGCATTCGTATCAATTTTAAATGGAAGTATTACAGTAAAACAGCTTCCTTCACCAAGCTTGCTTTCAACGGTTATGGTTCCGCCCATCTTTTCTACAAGTTGTTTCACAATAGGCATTCCCAGACCTGTCCCATTATAATCAGAACGTGGGGAATTATCTGCCTGTACAAATGGAGTAAACAATTCATTTTTTATAAATTCTTCTGACATTCCAATTCCATTATCTTTTATTTTAAATTCACATGTCATGTGATCTTCTGATCTTTCAATCGTTCTCATACTCATGTAAATAAAACCATTCACCTTATTGTACTTCATACTGTTTGTAAACAGATTCATCAATATTTTTTTCAGATGAACTGCATTGCTCCAAACATATATACCACTGTAATCATCATGTTCTCCTATAACATGAAGTCCTTTTTCTTCTGCCTGAAAGTATAGCGACTCCGTGATTTCTTTACATACCTGATCCAGATTGATGGATTCATCACTAAAAACCACGGTATTCGATTCTAACTTTGCCATATCCAAAACATCATTTACCAATGATAATAGCAGTTTCGAAGACTCATTTATTTTATTCAGGCAATCTTTTGTCCGCTCACCATCATTTCCGCTTTTTTCAAGAATTGTAAGCATGCCCATAATGCCATTGATCGGTGTCCTGATGTCATGAGACATGTTATTTAAAAAGGAAGTCTTAGCCTTATTGGCACTCTGTGCTTCTACAAGTGCATTTTGTAATTCCTGCTGTTTTTCTTCAAGCTCCTGATTCAGCTTCAATGCCTGCTCAGCAGACTTCTTGGATTTTTCTTCCGCACGTTTTGATTTTTTCAAAGAATCAAGAATTATACACAGAACAACGAAAAAAGAAATTCCAGCGATAAGTGATACTGTCAGTAAATTGTCCTGAATAAAATCCCTCGCTGTAACTTTTCGTGAGGAAGCATTATACGAAACTACTGCACCTGAAAATTGAGTTGTAGGCATAGATGTCAGTGTTTTATTCAGAATGGACAAAAGAACCGGTTCTCCCTGCCGAACAGCAAATGGAACATCGGCTTCTTTTGTCAGGAAAACACTATGAAGCTTATTATTTTTCAAATAGTCAGAAACAGTACCTGAACTGCTTACAATGCAATCTGCCTCCCCTTTCTGCATCGCTTTTACTGCTGCATCTGATGTCCCATATTCTATAATCTCCCATTTTGGATAATTGTATGAAAGATATGCCTTCAATGAAAAATTATCTTTTTCAACGGCAACTGTATTCTCTTTATTTTCATCAAAAGAATCCTTTGCCGTAATTGCTGCCATATTGAGAGTCAATAGCGTATCCGACAAAGCAACTCCTTTTGTTTCTGCAAAGTATGGATTCTGGTTTGTATGAAAAATCAGGTCTATTTTTCCATCCTGCAATGCCTGAAGCAGTTCACTTCTTGTATCATACCCCTTTAATTCAAATTCCAGAGTCTGACCTTGCAGACAATTTTCTGCAAGATCCACATAATCTGTGATAACACCTGTCAATTTGCCTGTTGATGGATCTACACTACTGATACCTCCATCCTGATTCAGATACCCTATCCTGATTGCTCCATGCTGCCCGATCCACTCCCTTTCTTCTTTTGAAAGAAACGAGCTGCTCTGTGCAGAAAGATAACGCCTGTAGAGATCATCAATGTAAAATGGATTGTCATCCTTGATTCTGCGCATAGCACTATCCAGTGCTTCTTTGATATCCGGACGTTCTGGATTTATAGCGAAATAGATTTCTGTCTCTCCAATACTTGTAATCGGTGAAATATCCGATTCTTCCCAACGGGATTCTTCTACCGAAACAAAGCAGTCAATTTCGTGTTTCGACAGTTTGTCCATAACTTCTGCGGTATTAGAAACATTGACATGCTGCGTATGCAGACCATACTTTAACTCCCATTCGTTAAGCACATCCTCCGTTATATTATCTTTAAGCACACCAATATTTTTTCCCTCAAAAGAATCCAAATTTCCTGCTGTAAGATCCATATTGGATGCATCCGTATAGATGTAATATTTCTCTTCCCCCATAGGCATATCGGAAAAAAGCATATTTTCAGCACGTTCGTCTGTATAGGAAATGCCACCAAGAATATCAATTTCTCCATTTTCCAACTGTGTAAAGCAGTTTTTCCAATCACTTGTTATGTATTTATATGTCCATCCTGCATAACCTGCAATATCTTGAAGATACTCATAACCATAGCCGCTTCTTTCTCCCTTTTCATTGACTACATTATAAGTTTCCTCAAAAGATCCTACCCGAATAACATGATCAGAATTTTCTTGGGCAGATGTGGAAACAGGAAAAACAACCAAACATATCATTATGCAAAATATAAAATAACAAAATTTGAAATTTCTTATATTCTGTACTAATTTGCACTTCTTCATCTTTCTCCCACCCTCCAGGCTACAGTCGCTTGCTTGCTTGCAGATTTTAATTTTACATTCATTAATGTTCAATACCTCCACAACATTTTTATAAATATCTTTGCGACAGCTTCTGCTGTACTTTTACTATAATTATACTCTACAGCCAACTTGTGTCAATTTACTAACAGAGTAATTACATTCTTTTACTCCTTAATCTTGCTATTACTCTCCCCACAAATAGAGCCAAACTAGAGCCATTCGATAAAACAAATGCCGAAAACCCGCATAAATACAGGCTTTCGGCATTTTAGTCCGTTACTCGAACTCCTTTGCGGACTGCGTTTCATGACACGCAAAGGCTGTTATTAGAAGTTTATGTTTCGAACATGCGTTCTGATTTTGTGTTTTTCGCACCGCTTATGAAGAAATAAACTCCAAAATAACTCCATTTTACTCTTTATTATTTTGTTGTTCTTCTCTTGCGTACAGGAGATCCAATGCCTGACATACAACACCACTCATGCTCTGATAGTGTCTTTCTGCATACTCAACAAGTCTCTGTTTTTGTTCTGGAGTCACCCGTACTCGTATGTTTTCTTCTTTGCCATCTTTTGGTGTTTTTCTAGCCAAACATATCACTTCCCTTCCACAAGTACAGTTTACTACTGATTACTACAAAATGTCAATCTATTTTTGTTATTTATATATATATTCTCTTGGACTAATCTTGAGCTATCTTGGACTAATTTACTTCTCACTCCTGTAGATCTTTATCTACAATCTCCCAGTAACCATTCTTTGGAGATCCATGTCTTATAAGAATACCATACTCTTTTAACTTCTTAATATTGTTCTCAATATTTCGACTGGCAACCCCAATTTTTTCAGCTAACTTAACTGCTGATAATTGATGATCTTCTGAAAGTAACTTTTTGACACTCCCCACAGCTAAAGCAGGGGGATTCCTGTTTCTTCCACCATTGCATTGGCAAATACCTTACGGTACTGCAATGTCTTACACGGTGTCCACAGGCTATATTTATACTGTTCCCGCATGCCCTGCGGTACAGTTTTCTTATCTTTATGCCGACTGCAGCTGCAGTCCTTTTTTCAAGATATTGATGCCTGCATTCGTATCCCGGTCATGAACTGCATGACAGCCGGGGCACTCCCAGATACGAATGCGCAGATTTTTCACCAGCGGATTCCGATAGCCACAGGCACTGCAGGTCTGGCTGCTCGGATACATCGTTGGTACTTTGCGGATTTCATTTCCATACCACACAGCTTTATATTCCAGCATTTCGAAAAACTTTGCCCACGAAACACTGGCTATCGACTTTGCCAGTTTATGGTTCCGGATCATTCCCTTTACATGCAGGTCTTCGATGCAGATGGTTTGGTTTTCACACACCAGCATCGTTGACTGTTTCTGCAGGAAATCATTTCTTTGATTCGTTACTTTTTCATGTACTTTGGCAACTCGAATTCGCTGCTTATCCCGGTTATGGGATCCTTTCTCTCTTCGGGAAAGTCTGCGCTGTTCCCTTACAAGTTTTCGCATCGAGCGTTCCAGATATTTGGGATTCGCTACTGTATTTCCGTTGCTGTCAGAATAGAACGTTTTGATTCCAACATCAATCCCAATCGTTCCACCCTGATTAGGTCGCGGTTCCGGTTCAAATTCAACGTTCAGAACCGCAAAATATTTTCCGGATGGCGTATGCTCAATGGTTACGTGACGAATGTTTCCCACTTCCATTGACTGACGCACTTTCACATATCCAAGCTTCGGAAGTTTGATATATCTTCCCACGATACGAATGTTGTCTTTTTGATTTACCGTTCTGTACGACTGAAAATGGTTATGTTTGCTTTTGAAAGTTGGATGGGACGCCCTTTTTTGAAAAAAGTTTACAAATCCCCGGTCAAGATCCCGCAATGACTGCTGTAATGCGATGGAATCGACTTCTTTCAGAAAAGCAAACTCTTCCTGCTTTTTCAGTTCCGTCAGCATGGCAGAAGTCTGGCCATAGCCGATTTTTTTCCCTTTTTCATAGCCTTCCTTACGCATGGCAAGTCCCCGGTTATAGATGAACCTGCAGCATCCCAGCGTCTGGTGGATGAAGTTTTTCTGTTCTCTGTTCGGGTAGATCCTGAATTTGATCCCTTTTTGCATTAGCCCATCTTATCCTTTTGTCTCTGCGATGTTTTCTGGTTTTCGATATACTGTTTTACTGCTTCCAGCGGGGCACCGCCAACGGTAGATACAAAATAGCTATTTGTCCAAAGCGTCGGCATCTTAGTTTTAAGATATGGAAATTCCTGTCTTAAAATTCTGGAAGTATAGCCTTTGAAAGATTTTACGGCTTTGTGAATACCAAACTGAGGGTCTACTTCCAGCAGCATATGAACATGATCCGGCATGATTTCCATTTCCAGAATCTCTACAGAAAGATTTGCAGCATACTCTGTGAGCAGTTCCTTCAACCTGGTATCTACACCATTGGTTAATACTTTTCGTCTATATTTAGGACACCATACTACATGGTATTTGCACGAATAGACGACATTGTTGTTTAATTTATATGTTGTATTCATGTTTGTATTATACTATATTTTTTCATTTAATACAACCACTATTTTGTCCATCTCAATTACTTGCGTAAATTCGATGGACGCGTCTTATCGAATTCCTAAAATCTCGGCTTCGAAAGTCCATACTCTTCTGCAGCATTAAGGATTCTTTTTATTCCGCTTCCCCATGCTTCTACAAGTCCCATCTGACTGAATATATTGGTAATGCCTTTATTCCGGATCTTCGAATGACCATTCATGACTTCCTCATAAGTTAATCCGTTATATAATCCACCCGGAGAAGTCACCTCCAGTCTTTCATCATAAACTGCGACCTGAATATAAGATTCATCCAACAGGTTACAGTGACAATGGGCGTTAATGATCATTTCCAATAAGCGGAGCTACCATAAAATCTGCCGGATCAGTAATCGCATCTGCCAAGAAAATGGACTTGCCACCAGTATGCCAACCGGAGAAAAAGGAAAAAGCTATAAAGAGAACATGGAATATCATCATGGCACCAGTTGGAAAGTCAAGCTACGTGTTGCAGTTGATAAGGCAATCTGGACTTCCATCAACTATGAGGAATTTCTACAAAAAATGCAGTTAGCCGGATATGAAGTCCGCCAAGGAAAACACCTGTCCTTCCGTGCACCGGAGCAGAAGGACTTCACTTACATGAAATCTCTCGGAAGTTATTATAGCGAAGAAAATATCCGCATCCGTCTGGCAAAAAATCGTAGCAAAGTGAAAACTCCAAAGCATCTGTCCAGAGGTGCTCGCCTGTATATCAATATTTCCACTTATGTTACAACCGGCAATCGAGAAGGATTTGAACGTTGGGCAAAACTAAATAATCTAAAAGAGGCAACCCGCACCTTCAACTATCTTTCTGAAAATAATCTGCTGAATTATGAAGATTTTCAACAGCATGTTTCTGATGTTGATGCTTCTGTTAAAGCGGCTGAACAGAGAATAACACAAATCAACAATGAACTGAACACGCAGAAAGTCATTCAAAAACATTGTGATTCTTACCGGCTCTGCCGTAAAGTGATTGAAGATTGCAAATCTGCTAAAAATCCAAACGCATACCGGACCAAACATCAAGCAGAATACCAACTCCACGATTCACTAAAAAAAGAGCTTCAGGATCTCGGTGTTACCAAAATCCCAAGCTCTAATAAAATCCAGAAGCGGATAGAAAATCTTGAATCTGAACAGGCTGCTACTGTCCGTGAAAAGCAGGAATTACAGAAAAAGCAGAAGACACTGGATATCATCAGACAGAATTTCACAGCACTGCTTAATTCTCCTGAGATCAGTTCAGACTTACTTCCAGCAAAACGGGAACCTATTTCTGTCACAAGAGATAAATAAGATTGCACTGGCAACTCACTCATTTTCTTTCAAATCTTCCCATGGTTTAAAACCCATTTTCTCCCAGGTGACGCCATACGGTGCACCTCCGGAGGTATTTGTTTTTGGATTATGACAGTTATATAACGAAACGAAAAGACCGGGATTTCCCGATCTTCTCATATTATTTATGGGATTTTCTTTTGCATATACTAAATATGATTAAGGATATTCCCATTAAGGAAAGCCACATAATTACATTCGTATCGTCTCCCGTTTTTACATTTGGAGTATGACTGCTATTATCACCTGATGGTTCTTCTGAAACTGGTGGCGTATTCGTGGTAATTGGTGGTATCGATTCATTTTTAAATTTAGGCTCTGCCGTTACATTCCAAATTATCTGACCATCATAATTACCTGGAACTGTTATGATAAAAGGTTCGCTTTGATATACTTGATTTCCAATTTGTGTTTTTTGTGTCTGCACAAAAAGATACACACCTTTTTCCAGATCTCTGTACATAACTTCTCCATCGGAATTGGTCTTCCCTGATATTCCTTGGATGCCGTTATCCTGTACATATTTTCCCAGTTTTTTTGCAGCTTCTGCCTGAGCAGAAGAATCCTCAAAATCAAATATGACTCCAGACTTTGCAAACTCACTCACTAATGCCCATGAATTATTTTTATATGTTCCAACCTGATACATCGTAAATTCAATATTACTTAGCTTATATACCGTGGTCTCATCTTCAACAGTTGCTTTTAATAATATACTTCCCTGATCATTCGCAGACACAGGTAACGGAATGAGGAGTAAAAGCATACACATCACACTGGCCATACACATATATATTCGCTTATGTTTAATTATTCTGCTCATGTTTTTTCTCCTTCCTGCGTTTATGAGATTTAATGCTCACCCATATGATGATCAAAGCAACAATTCCCCCAATCAATAGAATCAAATTGAATGGAATTGTATGATGAAGACCAACTTCCTCATCTATCTTCTGTGCCTCTTCATACGGAATTCTGGTGCCACGTACAAGCAGTCTGTGTGTATTAACTGCATAAGGAGTGCATGTGACCAGCGTTACATAATCCTTGCCTTTTTCAATTTGTAAAGCATCTGTATCTGATGGCAATACTGTCAGAATCTGATCCACCTGATAGGCAAAGGTATGATGAAGAACTTTAATATAAAATACATCTCCAACCTCCATCTTGTTCAGGTCGGTGAATATCTTGGCATTTGCAAGTCCACGGTGTCCGGATAATACCGCATGACAGCTCTCACCGCCTACCGGAAGCGAGGTGTTTTTCAGATGTCCTACACCTGACTGCAGTACTTTTTCGGATGTTCCATGATAAACCGGAAGAACAACATCAAGCTTTGGGATATCAATATATCCCATCATTCCAGTATCATCAATTTTCAAAAGTTTGTTATACTCATCATCTTCTGTCTGGTTTTCATTGCTTTCTGAAAATGGATCTGCTATGGAACCAATTCCGATCAGGCTTTCGTTGTAGTCCTGTGCCTGCTTGATCATTGCATTTTCCTGTTCTTCCGACAAATGCGAAACTTCCTGTTCATAATCTGTAGCAATGGTTGTGCTGTTCATCTGATTAATGTAATTACTCACTACCGGATACAGGATTAAAGAAAATGCCATCAGATATCCGATTCCTCTTAGTATTTTTACTACTTTCTTCATAATACCTTTCACCTTTTCGTCTGTTTCTTCTGAAATATCCAGTCCACACTGGACATTTCAGAAAAAGCAGACATCCTCCCGGTACAATACCGGGAAGATGAACTGTCTTTTTATCCATTCTTAAACTTCAGAATGTCTTAGTTTTTTGCTTTCTTTTTGCCAAAAGCTTTGCTTGCTGTTAATACACCGAAAAGAACGATACCAGCCAGTGTTACCATGAGGGCACCCTTGCTACCAGTAGATGGAAGCTGTGCACCTGTTTTGTTTTCTACAGCTACTTCTGGAGAAGTTTTTGTATCTTTAATTTCTTTACCTGTTGTTGTAGTTCCATTGTATGTGTAATCAACTGAATAGCTTGTCAGTTTTCCGGTTTTTGGATCATAGTTTGCTTTAATCTCAACCTTGATATCGCTGAGAAGCTTATTGTATCCTTCTGGTGCTTTTGTCTCTCTTAAGTAATAAGTTCCAGCATCAAGACCTTTTACAAGTACTTTTCCGTCAGCATCGGATACAATTTTTGCAGAAGTAAAGCCTGTTGCTTTAGCTTCATCGGCTGTTGCCTGACGGTATACACCTTCTCCTTCGTCTACAATATTAACCTTCGCCTGTTCATCTGCTGCAGTACCTTCTGTGTTTCCCTTGTAAAGCTCAAATTCTGCCTTTGCAAGTGCAGTCTTATCTTCTTTATTATTCTGGTCTTTTAAATAATATTTATAAATTGTAAAATCAAAAGTATGTACATCTACGATGCTTGGCTCAGATGTACCTGTTCCACCTGTTGTCGGGTCATTACTGTATTCAACGACCGCCTTGTTGGTATTTGGATTCATACCGATTACAGCATCTTTGTTTAAGGTTGCAGTGTAAACAACTGTGATTGTCTCGCCTGTATGATTCTTATAGGAATTATAGAAATCATTTAAGGTAACTGTTAAAGTACGTTTAGCCTGGTCATATGCAAGTGCGTATGTATTAGTTCCTGATTTCTTAGCAGTAAGTGTTGTATTTCCAACTTTTACAGATAGTACTTCTTTTAAGTCCAGTCCTTTGGACAAAGTATCGCTAAATTTAAAAGTATAAGAATTATATCCTGTCATGTCCGGCACTTTAGAAGTCAGCTGATAAGTGACAGTATCGCCAATTCCAAAATCTCCAGCTTTCTTTTCATCTGATTCGCTGTGTGGTGCGATGGTATCTTCAGGATTATTCTCATCGTCCAATTCCATCTGATGGCTGCCATCCCATGAAGCATCTACAATAGCACCAACTGTAATTCCGCTTCCACTCTGTGCCGGAATGATTTTCTTGTCTACTGTCGGGTAATTGCTCTTCATGTTAATTGTAGCTGTATCAGCTGTAATGCTAACTAAAGATGCTGCAGATGTATAAGTCTGATTTCCTGGTGCTGTGGAGGTATCTGTTGCTCCTTTTGGATAAACTAAATAGTATCCATATGCTAAATCAGAAACTACTGTAGAAGTTGCTGTCGTATTAACTGTTTTTGTTGCTGTAATATGGTTCTTTGAATCTAAAATCCATCCAAGCACATCTTTAGCAAATGTTTTCGCTGTAGCAGCCTCTCCATTTGCTCCGACCTGTTCTTTAACATAGTTATATGCCGCTTCACTTAAAGCTTCGCCTGTTAAACTTTCAGATCCTGGAATTCTAGTATTATTCTTAAAAAATCCTTCATATGCACTGTTCAGTGTATATGCTACATTCTCGCCACTTTTTGTTGCTGTAAAAATCTGATACAGATCCAGAGTCTTTCCTTCCACTGTATTGTTGACTGTCAGGGTTCCTTTTGGAGCATCTGCTGCATCTGCTGCAAATGCAGTCATGCTCATGGACAGTATCATGGTCATTGCCATCAGAACTGCCATAAATCTTGATACTAATTTCTTCATGTTCCTCTTCTCACTTTCTTTTGATTTTTTATTGGTTCGCTTGGGATTCCTTCAGCTTTTACGGTGGAAGTTCCCCACGCAGCCATATCTCTCTCATGACTCTACTCCCCCTTTCCTACATCGTCTGTTTCCGTTTCCTTCTGCGTCCGGTATAAAGCAGGAACGCTAACAACAAACCACCTGCTACGATGAACATCATGATGCCTTTTCCGCCAGTGTCCGGAAGAAGTGCAAAATGTCGGTTGATAATCGTGAAGGTAAATCCATCATCAGAGCTTTTTATTGTAGTTGTATATCCGTTTATTTCCGTTTCCGTAACAGAATATTCATAATAATGCGTTTTGTCAGCATCATCTTTTATGTAGGCTGGAAGAGTTTCAATCACTTTCTGCCATGTAGATTTTGAAATATCACCTTTTATTTCATAGTTTTCATATCCCGGCACAACTTCTGTTTGTTTTGTTCCTTCCGCATCCGTCCAGCTTCTGGAAATTGTGACCGTAATAGAGTCTGGTCTGAGATTGTCCATATTTCGGAAATCTTTCCAGACTTTGTTTATCGTCAGGTTTACATTCTCATCACATGGATCCTGCGTATCAGACGGTTCCGGTGATGTGCTGTCACCTGTATTGACTGTCGTTTTGGCATCTGACATCAGAACAGCTTTTGCATCTGATATATATGCATTCAGATCTGCTGTTTCAGAAGAATCTTTTGTTGCCATAACTGCATTCTGCAAGGTGTTATACTCATCTACCTGCACGACATGTTTTATCGAGAAGATACTCCATCCATTTTCCTGACTGAACGTATCTGTCAGAAGTTTAGAATTCTTTTTGATCTCATCAAAACTAATCGCCGGTTTTCGGTAGATACGATAATTGTTATTCTCGCCTTCTACACCTGCTTTTGTATTAAAGTCATATGCAGAGTCCAGATCACTTTTTCCGCTGAATGGTCCCACCAGCTTAGATGTTCCACGGACCACATCGCAGTAATACATATTGTTATTCTTCAGCAGTCCTTCATCGTTGTATCCAACAAAACCTCCGCTTCGTCCATCATTTGCAGAACCATCCGCATCATTTCCTGCTCCGCCTGCATAGACATCATATCCTGTACTAATTCCATACACACTGCTGTCCGTGATCTTTGTCCTGTTTGCCTTGATCAGATTGATACTGATATTAGACTTTACATCATTATCTTTTGTTATGATTCCATCTTTATCACAAGGAAGCTTGATGGATGAATCTCCGATCTTGATGATTGCAAGATCTGTCTGTTGATTATTTTCTGTCGACTTTTTAGACAGCCCGACAGAAATATCCAGTCCCAGCAGATTCACATGGAGAAGATTTCCCTCATACAGTGCATCAACCTTCACAATTCCAAGATTGATATGCAAAAGGTTGGAATCCTGGATCTTATCCAGATATAACGCCTGTACAAGCTGATTCAGAACTACGAGCAACGCATCCACCACTGTGGAATCCAGTTTTACATCCGCTAGATAGGCAAAGCTTGTTCTTCCTGCGAAGCCACCAGCTGTTCCACCGGATTCTACCAGTTTCAGGCTGTTTTCCTGATTTTGAGCATCTCCTGCATTACAGCCTGACATTCTGGCAAGATTTGCGTAGCCGATAAATCCTCCCGCAATCTGCTCATCTCCGCCTTTACTCTGAACAGTATAACCTCCAGGTATGCCTGTCACACTGCTGTCATCAATGTGGGAACCGAAAATATCCAGAACGCCGAGGGCACCGCCCAGGAGCTGTCCTGCATTATCTCCCAGCACATCCAGCTTCTCCATTTTTACAACTCCGCTTTTTCCGGAGTATCCTACAAAACCGCCGACGCTGTTTAGTCCAGTTACATAATTTAATCCCATTACGCTGCTGTTTTTGACAGAGCCATTTAACAGGGAACCGCCAAATCCTCCAGCCGTTCCGCTATATGTTACTTCATTATTCTGGCCTGATTTTGTCGCTGTGTTAGCACTGACGCCAAGCCCTGCATCTGGACTTCCTGTGACATTTCCGTAATATACATAACTTCGGAACGCATCCAACACATCGGTTTTTCCAAGTTTTAAAAGATACTGTAATACCGAGGTCTCATTACCTGCACTAATGTTTGCGGCACCGGAAACATCCGCAATACCGAAGCATCCACCGGCATATTCACCGGCTACTACGGAACGAATCTTGTCTGCACGGATTCCGCTTCCCGGCGTATCCTTCTCGCCGAGGACCGCTCCGCAGAGACTTCCTGCAAATCCTCCTGCTGCTTTTGCGTACCCGGTATTGCTTCCATTTTGATAGGTTCCGTTTACGATCACGCCCCAGTCATCCCAGGCTGACACAGATGCACAGCGGATGGTAGAAACAGTAGCATTCAGAACCTTAATCAGTTCTGCCGGAGCATTTACCATAAGAACATCCAGAAGCTTATTCAAAAGTCCCTGCTTTGTAGCTGTATCAATAGCTGCCACACTACCTGGATCTACTTTTCCAGCAAAACCGCCTACATAGGAAGTTCCATCTACACGCCTTAAATTTGTGATACTGCAAGAGGTATTTTCATCTCCCCAGATCTGACCGCCGATCATTCTTCCCACATAGCCTCCGGCAAATCCTGCCAGGTCTTTGTCTGCAATACCGGTTGCTTTGATCCTTGCTCCGGAACGATATCCGTCCACATGGGACTGTTTTACAACCGGCACAAAGGTTTTTAATGCCGCCAGACCGTCTGCACCGATAATCTTAAGACCTGCCAGTGAAACGTCACCTGTGTTTGCCACAGAACCGGTAAGCATCTCACCCGCAAATCCACCGCTGCTTCTGAAGGCTTCCACTGACTGAAGATCTGTTGCAGTTCCATTTGTCACGGTACCGCCTTCCATACGGCCTACATAGCCTCCGGCAGAACCGCCCTGTGTTGCTTTACTTGCCAGAATGCTCCTTCCTGCTGTGACTGCGTATCCATATGCATACTGAGAAATGATCTCATTTAACTGTTCTTGATCATTGACTTCACCAAGTGCCTGTAATTTATTACCGTAACTTCCATAAGAACCGACAGCACCAACCCATTTGTTCCAGGTATCCGTATCCAGTCCACGAAGCGGTCCATAAACAGCTGTATTCTTTTCTGTCGGATACACCGCCTGAAGAAGCGTCAGCGGATTATCTAGTTTGATAAGACCAAATAAAACCTTCAGACTTCCTGTATCTGCAACATTCGCACACCGCATCAGTCCTGTATAACCTCCGGCATATTCCGTTCCATATACGGAACGGATACGATAGGCCGCACATTCTCTTACGGTTCCTGCATATGTAGAGCCTTTCCAGTTATCCGTATTGTTTCCCCAGATCTGACCGCCATAGTTGTAACCTGCATATCCTCCTGCAAGTCCACGGTAAATGCTGTCATCACTTTCAGCCTGAGCCCTCACAGCACCTCCACAAGGTACACAGGTTGTTTCACTGTTTTTGATCACAGGAACAAATGCCTGTAAAACGCCAAAAAGATTATCTGCCTTGATCAGTCCTCCAAGAGCACTTAATCCATCTACCACATCTGCCGCACTCCCCGGCTCCATGGTTCCAACATATCCACCGGCACTTTCACGCCCTATGATATGTGCAAAATTATAAGAATTACTATTCTGAATCTGAACTCCAAGAAGTTCTCCTGCATATCCACCGGCTTTTCCGGTATCACCATCTCCATCTGTTGCAAGAACATTAAATCCGCCTGTTGCTCCGTAAACATCTGAGCTGTCTATGATAGATGCAACTACGGTCAACGCTGATAACAGATTTGAGGCAGAAAGTACCTTATCCAGAACGCTTGCACCTCCGATAGCCGCCGTACTTCCCATAGCAGCTTTCCCAATATAGCCGCCGGCATAACGATAACCATTTACCGCATATGCACTGTCGCTTCCGTAATAACTGCTACCATCTTCCTGCTGCAGATTCTTTGGCTCACTGACACCTGTATGCTGCAATTTATTTACATCGGAATTGCTGATCTGTACACCAGTTCCGCATCCGATAAAGCCTCCGGCACTTCCGGCATCCGCATCGTTGGTGCTGTCTTTTTCAAGAGTACCTGTAACGGTAACAGTAAACCCTTTTTCTACAGAATTAACACTGGCATTACTGATCACCGGAACAAAAGCATTGACCAGGGATAGTAATCCTGTCAGATCAACCAGTTTTGTAAGAATTGATGATTTAGCTCCAATCTCTGCAACTGCTCCAGCTTTTACAAGACCTCCGAACCCTCCGGCATAACGAAGGCCTTCTACTTTCAGAAGATTTTCTACTGCCGTTCCTTTTCCGGAATCAACAGCATTTGCTGAATTATCTACATGACCGCTCTGCATCTCTCCAACGAAGCCACCTGCATAGCCTTCTGCGTTTTCAAATCCGCTGTCAGCCGTAACTGTCAAACCATCTGCGGTACCAGCAACTTTGCAATTCGTAATTTTGCTGGATGCCGCCTGAAGGACACTTGCCAGCTCTTTCAGACTCAGGATCTTACCAAGGACACTATTCAAAAAATCTCCTGTGGCATCTCCTGCCTCCGCTGCACTTCCGGAGCGCATAATTCCGATATAGCCACCGGCATGATATGGTGCTGTGACTTCTTTTACATTGGTCACATCAGAATTCTTAACCATGACTGCTTTTCCATTACCGATATAACCCCCGGCATCTCCAAGAGCCACATCATCATTTTTTCCGGATGCTGTTACAACTAAGCTGTCTCCCTCAATAGAAGAGTCGGAAATTCTCGGATAAGCCACATCCATAACACTGAGAAGCTGATTTACATTTAAGAGGCCCAGTAACTTAATAGAACCTGTCTGTGCCACATCACCAGGCATCAGCCTTCCTGCAAAACCACCGGCATAGCTGGTTCCCTTTATATAAGAGAGTCCGGTAATATTTGTTGTTGCAATCGCACCAGCCTCACCTTCGGTTGTTCCATCCTCACTATTCGTGTCTGCTTTGAATCCGGAATTGTTGTTTCCATAGTTGATATCTACTGCCTGTCCGTCTCCCACAAAGCCGCCCGCCATATCAGCGGATACCTGAGGGTCAGAACCATTCGAAACATAGGCAATAGAAGTATTATTGAACTCCGGTCTCAGGGCACTGACAACTCCAAGCAGATTCTCTAATTCAATTCCTGTCAGTTTTGATGTAGTGGAATCTCCAGCACTTAATGCATCTCCGGCTTTAGCAAAACCTGCAAAGCCTCCGGCTTTTCCTGATGTTGCAGATGCAGTAACAGTTTTCAGGTTGCTGATCTTAGTGTCCCTTGCTCGTCCACTAATGCATTCTCCAATAAAGCCACCACTATAACCTTTCTCATTGCCAGTAGACACACTATATCCTGACGAAACACCTGAAACAGTGCTGTCAACTGTAAACGTCTCAATCATCTGCCCTACAGAAAGAAGGCTGTCAATTTTCAAAAGCGGTAATCCAAGAAGTTTAATACCACCAACATTAGCAAGAGTACCACTTCCGAAATATCCGGCAAATCCTCCTGCACACTTTCCAGCCGTTACAGAATTCAGATTTGTGACGGATGTTTTCCTTACTTCTCCACCTGTTCCATAACCGATAGCACCTCCGGCACGACCATTCTCCTGATTTGACGCAGTAACTGTAAGTCCCAAAGAGCCTCCGTTTACGGAACAATCTTTACATTCAAAACGCATGTAGTCTGCTGCTGTAACTGTTCCGCCAAGGACATCACTGACACTGGTCATTTTAGCGTAACCTAAGATTCCTCCAGCATTCTCTGTTGCTGAAACAGACATGCTTTCTGATGCAGTAATACTATTAGAATGCTCATTAAAACTGTAAGAAATACTGTTTTTTGCAAGCATACGATTCAAAGCTTTTGTAGTTGATTTTGAACCATCTGCAAGTTCTGAAGTATTAGAAACCTGAACAGCTCCGGCATATCCTACAAGTCCGCCGGCATATTTGCCACTGGCATCTAAGGATATCGTACTTCCGTCAATGGTACATCCGCTTATAACAGAAGGGCGAAGTCCCACCAGGTTCAAAATATCCATATCCGTAATATTACCGTTCAACAAACCTGTAAGAAGTTTTTTCACAAGATCAAGAAGACCTTTATTTTCATCAATAGATGTAACAGCACCAAGGGTTGCTAAGCCGGCAAATCCTCCGGTATAATCTTTTCCGGACACTGTACCAAGAGAAGAAATACTGCAGTTCACGGCATAACTGTTACGCATTTCTCCTATAAATCCACCTGCATAACCACTTTCCTTACCAGAGCTTCCTGTCGCAGATACATTTGCACTGCCATTAATGCTACATCCAAGCATTACTGTATTGACCGGGAAATCAGCTATTTGGATTCCCAGATGATCCAGTGCACCTGCAACAACTGCATTGGAAGCACGACCAATAAATCCTCCTGAGTAATCTGTACCATTAACACTCTCAGTACCATTAACTGAACATCCAGTCATTACAGCACCTATTGTTTCACCAGCAAATCCACCTGTATAATTCTGCCCAGATATCGTATCATTGCCAGATACTGAACAATTGCTGAACACCGGATTCACATAGCCAATTGGAATCAGGTTTCCAACACTTAGAACGCCTCCATTCAAAAGCGTTGTAATCAGATCCCCAAGACCTAATACTGGAATCAAGTTTAATAAAGTACTAAGTGCGTCCGTTACTCCTTTAAGCACTCCTGAAAGGGCTTCATATTTTGTAATACCTGAAATGTACCCGACAAAACCACCTGTCCAGCTGTTTGCATTAGACACTCCTGATAATCCTTCTACATGACAGTCTGATATTTGTACGTTTCCTTTTACAACACCGGCAAAAGCTCCTGTTGAAAAAGATTTTGGATCCTTTTCCAACCCACTTGATAATCCCAGGATTTTTAAAACTCTGGTCAACACTACACCAAGCAAACTAAAATCTTTTTTAATAGAATTCGTTGTCGTTGATACAGAAACTCCTGATAAGGTAAGATTTTTTACGACAACCTGTTTTGATGAAATCTGTAATGAACTGTCATATGGGGTCGATAAACTTCTGAAAAATCCAACACCATATTCCGTGTCCGAGCTACTTCCATTTGAATAAGCACTCTGATTAATTGCTGTGTCCTGTACCATCTTTACATTACTGATTTTGACATTAGCACCTTCTGTCATTCCCTTGCGGCCTTCCATATTTCCCTGGAAGTTCTTTATAGGAGTCCAGTTATCATCTTTCCCATTAGAATTAGTCCCTTCTTTGGAAAGATCAATATCACGAAAGATAATATAATTCGCATCCTTACTGTATTTATATCCAGATCCTGCAATATTGGTATTGCTATGTTTTGACGTATCATAAGTAAGTACATAAGTTTTATTCTCATCAACTGTTATACTTTCCGAATCTATATCATCAGTAAAACCACTTTCATCCCCACTGCTTGTAAAAGCTTCTGCATCATCACTTCCTGTCTCAGCTGCTTCCTCGCTATCTGACGGAATCATATCAATCAAATCACTGTCATTTACAGTTTCATCTGCTTCAACGGATGCCGCTTCGGAATCACTGGCAGTACTTTCTGTTGCAGTTACTGTCATATCGGCTGACTCCTGAATCGTACTACTTACATACACATAACACTGTGTAGCTTTTGTACCAGCTATATCCCAAGATTGATTATCCAAATATTCTGTATCGTTCAGCTTATGAGCACCGTTTTTATTAGCATACAATTCCTTTCCGGACCAATTATATGTATCATTAAACTTTACAATATCCGCATCACCCGGATAATACAGTTCCGTTTTGTATTCTGATGTATCCGCTGCCGGTTTCCAGTCTGTATATCCCCCCAGTATTCCCTCATTTTTCTCTCTTGTTTCATATACTCGCCAGATTGGTTCTGTCACATCCGCATCTGTTCCGATTGCCCGGAGCTGTGTTTCATTTCCAATCAGAATATAATTTTTATCACCGATCTTTTTTACCACCTGACCGAAATAATTTCTTCCTTCATAATCAGATGGATAAGCGCTAGTAATATCCTTAGTTGTCTCCTCTGTCCCAGCCTTATTTGCAAGAAGCTCCGGTGTTTCTGTTGTAAATGAAGAAGCAAGCACATAATTATGTGTTTTGCTGTAAGTAAGATAGGAACCATCTTCCAGTGTAAAAACCTGTCCCATTCCAACTTTTTCAGCAATATAATCCTCGCTCATTACAGGTTCGCTGTCTGAAGATTCCCCTTTCATCAATTCAAGCTGGTATCGGTTATACACATAAATCGTATCAGTCACTGAATCATATACTGTGTTGCCCGTGCGCTCTGATGATGAAGTGATGCTACCTGTAAAATCTGATGGGAAGTTCCAGACATTTTCATTATCTATTGGAATATCATTCATCAAACAATAGGAAGCGTCTGATGCATAGGTAAGTTCTGCACCATCTGCAAGAACCTTATCCCCTTCACCAACATTTCCATCTTTGTCTCCGGAAAACATCTGTGTTCCTGTACCGATTTGCAGAAGTTGCTGGTAATTGTAGATACATATTTTTCCATCTTCATAATCTGGATTTGCTTCTTCCAAAGTATCTGAGGTGTTTTCATCCTCGATAATTGTTTCTTCTCCATCTGTAAATCCTTGATCTTCAGAATTACCAAATTCCTCTGTTACTTCAGAACTAATATCTGTATTTGGCTCTGATTCTCCTTCAAAAGAATCAGGAATATCACTTTCCGTGATATCAGATATTTCAGATGTATCACTGCTGAAACCATCCTGTTCCGATATATCTGTAATTTCACTATTGGTCTGCACATTCATTCTTTCTGAATCTTCAGCATTCGCAACTACGACTTGCGAAGATAATAATGTAACACACAGAACAACTGCTGTAATTCGTCTTAAAACACTCAATTTCTTGTTCATAAAATCGCCTCAAATCTTCTGTCATGCTTGACTTTTTGTTACTTTTAACCACTCTGGCTGCTTTGCTGCCGCCGTCAAGCACTGGATCAGTTTTTTAGAAAACGCTCCGCATTCACCATTTGAAATCATCCGTATCGCCTCTTCTGGTTCATATTTTCTTTTGTATGGACGATCATTGATCAATGCATCGTAAGCATCAACAATCCCAACGACCTGTGCGCACATCGGAATCGCATTCCCTTTTAAACCGTCTGGATATCCTGATCCATCATATCTTTCATGGTGGTGTCTGCATATTTCATAGCTATATTTGTTCAGCTTTTCCGTTGTTATCCCCTCTGGGAATCTCTGGGTCATCGCTGCACCTACTAATGGATGTTGTTTTACTACATTCATTTCTTCATCTGTCAACTTTCCATTTTTATTCAAAATTTCAATTGGTACTTTTATCTTTCCAATATCATGAATCGGTGCCAAATGGGCTACTGAAGCAATTTCTTCATCCGTAATTCCATATTCCGGATAATTCTTCTGCAATTGAAGATATACCTGTTTCGTATAGAAGCTGATATCGTCTTGATACCCTGATTCAACTAACTGATTATGATTCAATACAGTAGTTAAAAGTGATACCATATCCCAATACTGCTTTGCCATATCCTGTTCTTTCTTTACGAGTTCCTGTTCCATCCTTATAACTGTGTTCTGGACAATCTTCTCATTATGTAAGGTAATAATTGCAGTATTCTCATTTGCATCTATATATTTTTTTGCTTCCATCCAAACATATGCATTCTTATCTTTTCCAGTAATTCTGCGATACGGAAGATCTTTTTCCATACATCCATCAACTAGTCTTTCTTCTAATCCTTCACTTGATAAGAAGTCATGAACCATTTTTTTATCAGAAGTATACACATATCTTTCTATATATTGATTTATGAACTCTTCATAACTTTTTGTTTTCCTTACTTTCTCATACACTTCACGGATATGTGAATATACACACTCGTAGCTTTTTTCTTTCAAGTTCAGTTTTAATACAACATAAAATCGTCCAAAATATTCATCTTCTCCAGGACGGATAACGTCTGAAACCTTTACGCTCTCTAATTTATTATTGTATGTATTCTGCAAACTCAACAATATTTTATGTATCTTGCAGGTATCTTCTAAATTTCTGGGACAAAAACGATCTTCTTCCAAACAACGATTAATTGCCATTGTTTCCTCTACACACGATATAATATCCATTAAAGAAATGTTCTCCGGTTGTTTTGCCAGCATATAGCCACCATTTATACCTTCACAGGCATTGACTATTTTTGCATCTTTCAGTTTTTTTGCTATTTTAGGAACATAATTAGCAGAAACATTTAGCTTCCGTGACAATTCTGATGTAGATACCATCCGTTCCTGTGCCGCTAAGTAACATACAATTCTAATTGCGTAATCTGTCGAATTTTTCAGTTGCATCGTTATCCCTCTAATCTAAACCCTGCGAGGTCTTAGTTTATATCAAAAAAAATATCAAAATTTGATATCTTCAATATTTTTCGCTGATAATCTTTCTCATCAAGTGTGATATTATACGCTATTAAACTTAAAAATATAATGCACAAAGGATGAAAAATTTTTAACGTTTTTTTATTCAAAGTGCTCCATTTGCGATTAATGGTAAGCGCAAAATATTGCTACATTACTCATGAATTACG